>JABCOL020000014.1 GCA_013333625.2 Candidatus Saccharimonadota bacterium
GCTATAGATTACAATCATTTATATCAAAATTTGTCAACAATGCACTTTATCCTACTGCTCAACCAGCGTAAACGGCGTCGATTCGCCGATCTGCACTAAGCTATCACCAGTAGCACCTTGGCGCACTAGCTCGTGCGTGATACCATAACGACGCATGATATCGCGTAAACGATTGACGCTTTCAAACTGATCAAAATTGGTGCGACGAGCAAATTTTTCTATCTTGCCGCCAAACACGCGGTAGATTTGCTTATCAGCATCGTATGAAACTTCCCAACTGCTCGAGATCGTCTCGTTGCCACTGAGAGTGATTGTCTCAAGTTTATCGTTATTCAAATCGTCAGTCTGCTTCTGCTCATTCTCAGCTGCGCGCATTGCTACAACTTGCACCTGCAGAGCTCTCAGTACATCAATTACGCCTTTATGCGATACCGAGGAAATAGCGAAAACCTGCGTATCCTCGCTAGTGACAGCTCTTAAGGTGTCAATTTGCATTTGAATGATATCCTGATCTAATCCTTCGCATTTAGTTAGGGCTACTATCTCGGGACGCGACGCCAGTTCAGTGCTGTACTTTTTGAGTTCGCGGCGAATCGCCAGGTAGCGTTCAGCTACGTCGTTACTATAAGCGTCCACCAAATGGAGCAGTACGGCAGTCCTCTCAACGTGCCGCAAAAAGGCATCCCCTAATCCTTTACCATCACTAGCCCCTTCAATCAACCCTGGAATATCAGCAATTAAAAGCGAGACATCATCGACATCAGCCACACCGAGATTCGGCGTCAACGTAGTGAACTCATAATCTGCAATTTCAGGGCGAGCGTTTGATACCACGCTCAAAAAGGTTGACTTACCAGCATTAGGAAAACCCACCAAACCGACATCAGCCAATAATTTCAATTCTAGTTCTGCCTCGAACGATTCGCCGAGCTCACCCACCTCTGCCATACGCGGCGTTTGACGAACACTAGACTTAAAGTGAGCATTGCCGAAACCGCCATCGCCGCCCTTAGCAATAACAGTTTTTTGGTTTGGTTTAGATAAATCGGCGATGATTTTACCATCGCGCTTGACTATGGTACCAACTGGCACTTTAATAACTAAATCCTTGCCAGCGCGGCCTGCCATTTTTTTCTTGGCGCCCGAGACACCATCTTCGGCCTTTAGCTCGGGTTTGTAACGAAAGTTTAATAACGTATTAAGCTGTTCCGTCGCCAAAAACACAACATTACCGCCGCGACCACCATCGCCGCCATCCGGACCGCCTTTATCAACGTAAATCTCGTGGCGAAAACTGACCGCGCCGCCGCCGCCGCGGCCCGCCTGGACTAAAACTTTAGCTGTATCAACAAACATACAGACACATTATACCAAAAACACCTCTGATTTGACAGAGGTGTTAATTAGTTTTGTAAAATACTTAGTGAATATATCTATAGTAACCGCTAGTGGCCTCGCCCCAGGAAATCTGGCCATGACCAACGCGATTGAAGCCGCCGCCAAAGCGATAACCGTTCATCTCGCTAATTGTGATTGATACGCCCGGATTAACGCTCTCGACAATCGCCACATGGCCATATCCGCCGCCGTTTTGCATTATTGCGCCAGGCGCCGGCGTACCATTAACTACCAATCCAGCCGCTGCTGCCGCATAAGCCCAAGTACTAGCATTACCCCAGAAACTACCAACTGGGCGTCCTAGCTGCATTCGGCGTTCGTAAGCATACCAAGTACAGTTCCCCCATGCATATTTGTTACCGGCAGAGATAACCCCATTGTAATTGCTTCCGTAACCGCCCAGGCCCGACCCATACCCATAAGCGCTGCGCCGATTACTAGCCGCAGCACGAGGAGCCACGTATCCTGGACGTTCATTTTCTGGCAAAACACCGCCAGGAACAATAATATTCTTGCCTTCAGTCAGCGAGCCAGCAAGTTCCAGGTCATTATACGACACCACATCGGCCTTATTACCGCCATACTTGGCAACAATACTATCAACAGAGTCACCCGCCTTAACGGTATGCTGAACACCATCAACTGGCAGAATTGTTAAAGTAGTATTTGGCTCCAGCGCATCAGACGATAGATTATTAGCCCAAGCTATAGTCTCTTTCTTGAGTCCATATTTGCTGGCTACTGCATCGACTGTATCGCCAGCCTTGGTGGTATAAGTAGTAGCCGCCCGCGAATTAGCTGTCGGCTGGACAATCTGCGGCTTACTAATCGCATTGCTGGAAGTCTGCGACATTACTGTTTCAATAGTCAGCGTCTGAGAAAGTGTCGCTACATTAGCGCTAACTGGCATGCTGGTAGTGTCTGCTAGCGACGAAGCTATGTTCGTAGCGACAACTGGATCTACCGTACTAGCGGAAGTTGCAGCTGCTACAGTATTTTTAGTGCTTGAGGTAGAGGCATTAGCCAGCGGCGTGTTATTACTACCTTCCTGAACGCCGACTGGACGTTGTCCGATAGCAATTAGCGTTGCTATGAATAGAAAAACGCCGACATACGATACCACGGAAGTCCAAGAAACACCACCGCGCCTTTTAGTTTTGCTAGAATGAGCCTTTGCGCTCGGTACAAAATTAGTTTTAACTCGATTTGGTTGCGTACTAATAATGGTTCTCCTAGAAAATCATATTATAAGCACGATAGAGCCAGCAATAATCCATAATTGTTCCTGCAAGTCCTCGTGTATACTCTATATTATAGCAAATCACTAGCGTTAATGTCAATACTTTATACGATACTACACAACTTCTGGCAGTATTTGTCAATATTGTTTTTATGTTCCTCATCAGTTTTGGCAAAATATATTAAACCGTCATCGCCAGCTATGAAGAACAAGTTATCGCCAGGCGCCGGATCAGCGACCGCTTTAAGCGATAATTCGCCAGGTGTCGCAATTGGCGTCGGCGGCAAACCAATATGCTTGCGAGTATTATACGGAGAATCAATATCCACCTTAGGCTTAACACCAGCTTTGTCTGCAGCATAAATAAAGGTTACATCAGAACCAAGCTGCATGTTTTTCTTGTAGCGAGCTATAAACACCTGCGCAATACCCCGCTGGTATTGATAACAGCGATTTTTGCGCTCGACGGTCGGCTTATCTTCGCAGCCCAATTCCCGCTCAACAATCGAAGCCATAGTCAACCCTTGATAAAGCGTCAAACCTTGCGCCTTAAACTTATTAACTAAGTCATTTTTCTGCACAACCTTGTACATGTGATCAAACACTGTCTGTAAAACATCTTTGGCTGTAGCGTCACCCGTAAATTGATACGTCTCCCCAAAAACATAGCCCTCCAAAGACGACCCGCTTGGACGATCAGCAAACAGAGGACTATCGTATTTCGCTTTGAAAGCATTTGAGATCTCATCATCAGAGTAGCCTGCTTGGCGCAAGATATAACGGACACTCGTCTTATCAACACCATCAGACGACTGCGAAGCTTTATACTTAGAACTCTCTAACGTACCGCCAGGATAAAAAGTAATAGTTTTGAAGTCATGACAACCATTATTCATACGGTTAACAATATCAGCAACCGACTCAGACGGAGCAATCATACAAGTACCAGCTTTGATACTATTCTTATTATTAAGGCGCACATAAACTTCAAAAGCTAATCGGTTGCGAATAAGATTTTTGCTGGCCAGCGTATTGGCAACTGTTGAGACCGAGGAGCCGTCTTCAACAGTAACCGACACCTTATTGCTATCGCTTGAGACTGGTTTTAGCTGCATCTCGTACCACTTAAATAGTACTGCAAAAACTGCTGTCAAAAACACCATGACTGCTATCAAAATAATCATCCAGCGCCGAAGACAACGTTTCTTCTTTGACACTTTCTGGCTCGTAGCGTCATGGTCGGAGTTAAGCGAAATATTAGCCTTTTGCCCCATTGGCTGATTTGGGTCAATAGCACGAGACGCAGGACGCGGAGCTGCGCCAAGCGGCGGTACCTGCCGATTATTATTCGGCCGAGAATTAAATTGTTGGCCATTCTGCCGCTTAAAACCATCCATTATTGCGCCTCCAAATAATCTTGTAAAATAATACTAGCTGCCATAGAATCAATCTCACCCTTACTATACGGACGTTTTTGCGATGCTAAGATATTCTCTGCTTTGACGCTCGTCAACGATTCGTCTTGAAATACAACGTCAGATTCAATTTGGTCAAGACTATCAACGAAATCTTCGACATACCGAGTCTGCGCAGTCGGCTCGCCTCGTTGATTGCGCGGATAACCCACTACCAAAACATCTATTGATTCGTCAATCAGCATCTCGCGGATAATATCGAGTTCCTTGCCGTCGACATCGATCCAGTCGCCTGGTACGGCAATCTTAACATCGCTGCTTGCCGATGCCACGCCAATTCGCCGCTCGCCGACGTCAAGCGCCAAATACTGCTTAGCCATCTATCTGAAACTTTACGCTTATCTTCTTGGTGTCATCTGGAACTCTATAAACCCAAAATGGCGAAAGGTTCACATCTACTGATTTTATGCCTTCAACTGTCTTGACGCGCTCTTGAACCTCGCCGACCGACTGGCCTTTGACGTACTCCTTGATGGCGTCTTCGTCAATTTTCGGACCAACTTTACCGTTCGCCGAGACTGTCGCATTAATCGTATCGCCCGAAATAGCTATGTTAGTCAGAGAAACTGTTTTACTGCCGGTATCATAAATCTTCTGGTTTGACTTGCCATCAATGCGCTGCTGGCAGTAAGCTTTGAGAAACGTGTCGAACTCGCTGCGAGCAATGCCAGAAAGCGAGAACTTCATTGTACCAGTAATTGCCGCTTGGCCGTCGTTAGCCTCGCTATCAACAGCAGGCTTATTAATCCCAGCAATATTCGCCGCAAATGACTCATTGATAATCGTATAATCCTTACCAAACTCAGTTTGCAAAGCAGCTTTGTTTTGGTTCTTATCGTCCTCGGTGACGAGTTCGCGCATTGCTTTATTTATATCGCTTTGTTGAACGACGGTAATGGTTTTGTCAGTGCCTCCCGTCGTCGAGCCGCTAATACTTGCTGAAATACCGCTAGGCGCTCCCTTGACTGTACCGCTAGCGCCATTATAGCTGGCGCCGCTGCGTGCGGCAGTAATTTTCACCTTGGCATTACGATAATTACTAAGCGAGATTTTAACGCCTTCATTGGTAACATACTCGGCGCCAGAATCTGTCGTCAAAGTTGTTCCTGCTGGGATTTCTGTACCAAGATTGTCAATGTCGCGCGTCGAAAAGCTTACTATACCAGTCGCTTTTTCGCCGACATCCTTCTTGCCGGTAGCTGTAAATGTTTTAGAAATCGCTTTTTCTCTAGTTTTGGTCGTCAGCTTGACAGTACCATCTTGCAAGCTAGTGTTAATAGCAGCGCTTGATTTGATATGAGTGTTAACAGCCACACTACTAGTTTGCGCAGAAATGACAATCTGTGCTCGCGGCGCAAACACAAACGCCCACACCAAACCGGCGATCAACAAAATAACAGCCGCACCGATAATGAAGAACTTTTTACGAAAAGTATTAAAATCGGGAATTTTCGGACTTTTTTTCGACTTGCTATCCGCCTGGTCAGCAGATTTCTTATCACCGCCATCCCTACCTTTAGAAGACGGTAGCTCATCCTCTCCTTCGTCTTCAATTTTGCTAAGTTCATCATTAAGAGATGACTGCCCTTTCTTATCGTCAGGAGCTAGCGTGTTAGGCTTAGCGCCGCCGTTCAACGTTTCCGATCCATCAATCACGTCATCATCACTGTTGACTTCAAGAGCCGGAATCTCAGCTAATTCTGGACGGCTCTGCAAATTTTTGGCCACCGGAATACCCGCGCTGCCCGCAAGCGTCGACAAAGCATCATTATTAGTAATAATTACCAGTTTTTTATCGACCCGCTCAGCCGCGCGGTGCACTAGCTTAAGGTTTACTGCACTCTGAATCACCCCAATTCGCTTTGGCGGCACCAAAGCAACGATGTTCGAATTAGCGGCTTTTATCTTGCCAATAATTGAAGTAACATCGTCTTCTACATCTATATAAATGACATCTTTTTGCATATTATTTCTCTATTAAATTCGCAAAATCCTATTAATTTTACTGCGAACCGACTGAGTGTCGCCTGCTCCTATTATTGTATCATAACCAACACGCAGCAGACCCATCGCCGTAATAAAAGTGTGATCATTGACTTCGCCGGTTTTATCCGTAATACCAACAACTTGATCGGGACGAATACGCTGTACTGTCGGACGCTTAGTAAACGGCAACTCGCCATACCAATCGCGCTTTTCGAGAGCTGAGACCAATTGCGATAAGCTAGCACCGCCACCGCACAACAAAATTCGCGGCGGCAGCTGATCAACTGCATCAAACTCGCTCAATGCCAGCTCTACGCCAGCTAGCCAAACCTCGAGAGTTTTATCGACGGCTGCTGCCACATCTTTTTTGACGGTAGCTTTGATTTTACTGTCCTCGATATTTACTTTGAGTTTTTCTGCCTGATCGTACGGAATTGATAACTCATCAGCAATAGTTTTAGTAAAACTGCGGCCACCGATACCAAACATCTTGGTGCCCTCAACGCCGCCGTCGTTGACCACCGCGATATCAGTCGTGCCGCCACCTACATCTGCCAAAATTGCCGTAAAAGCACTACTGCTGTCAGCGCCAAGCACGCTACGGCTAACTGCAAACGGCTCAGCGGCAACCGCCAACAGTTCCAAATCAAGCTCTTGCGCCACTCGCTCCAAGGCGCCAATATGCACCATCGGCGCAAACGCCGTATAAATCTGCACTGCTACATCCTTGCCCTGAAAGCCAATCGGATTCGACACTTTATAACCGTCAATATGAATACTAACCAACGCTGAGTTGACTAGCTTTACCTCCACCTCGTCATTGCCCGTCTCTAAAGCGATCTGTTTTTGTGCACGTTTAGCAGCGCGATCTTGAACCTTCTCGATAATAAACTCAACTTCTTGCTCGTCAAGCGGACGGTCGGGCTGCGGACGACGATAACGAATCGTGCTAGTTGTACCTTTTACTAGTTCGCCAGCTATACCGATGACAGCATGCTTGGCCTGCAAGCCAGCTTCGTCTTCAGCCTGAGTCAGAGCGTCCTCGCAGTGTTGCACTACGCCAGCAATATCAGCAATCGCGCCCGAATGCATATCTGAAAATTCTTGATGAGCACGTCCAACACCAAGAATCTCAATATCGTCGCCGTTAACGCGAGCTAACAGCGCCTTAACGTTTTCGGTACCGATATCAAGTGCAACGATGTAGTCATCGTGCTGTTCGTCGGACTCGCCCTTTAGATTATTTAGCTTATTGCGTAATCGCTCTAAAACCATAACTACATCTATTATATACTATTTTTGCTTATGGTTGCTAGATTTTGCCAAATCATAGGGGCTTACAAGGATTAACTCAAAACCGCTTTAATCCGGCGAATCCCGGCCGAGCTGGACTCTTCCTTGGTGATTTTAAAGCGTTTGCCGCCCTCGGACAAAACACCCGTGTGTTCAACGTGCGGGCCGCCGCAAACTTCGAAACTAACGATATTGTCGCCTTCGCCGATGGAATAGACTTTTACTTTATCGCCGTAGCGTTCGCCAAAAGCGCCGATTGCACCCATTTTTAGCGCCTCGTCAGTCGGATAAACGGCAAAGCTGACTGGCAAATCAGCGTCAATCCAAGAGTTAACCTGATCTTCAACAGCCTGTTTTTCCTCTGGCGTCAATTTATCATGATTAAAATCAAAACGCAGGCGCTCAGACGTGATATTGCTGCCATGCTGCTGCAAATCCGGCGCCTTCAGAACTTTGCGCAGCGCCGCTCCCAACAAGTGCGTCGCCGTATGATATTTCAGATGAATCGGATCGTGACCCTCCAAACCGCCGCTGAATTGTCCTTTACGCGCCGTCTTGGAACGTTGGCGTTGCTCTGCCATTCGTGCATCAAATTCGGCGCGCCAATTATCAGAAAGCTTAATGCCTTGTTTATATGCTTCTTCGGTACTCAGCTCCACCGGAAAGCCAAACGTATCATATAGCGTAAATAGCTCTTCGCCAGTCAAGCCGTCGTCGATATAATGTCGCATTTGTCTGAGACCTTTACGCAGCGTCTGGCGGAAGGCTTTTTCTTCCTTGACCAGCACAGCGATGATACTCTCGCGACTCTCCTTAACTTCTGGAAAATCTGCTTCGTATAAATCAGCGATTACCGGCACAACTTCCTCGAGGAAATTCTGCTCAATCCCCAGGTCAAAACTATAGCGAATCGCCCGGCGCAACAAGCGGCGCATCACATAACCTTGCTCCTTGTTGCTCGGCACACAGCCATCGACCGCCAAAAATACCGCCGCTCTGAGATGATCGGCGATCACTCGCATTGACGCGGTGTGCGTAGCGTATTCCTTGCCGCTTAGACTTTCTAGCTTTTTAATAATTGGCTGTAGTAGGCTGATCTTAAAAACGTCAGGACTGTCAATAGCCGCAGCAGCAATCCGCTCCAAGCCGCCGCCGAAATCAACATTCTTGCGTTTCAGCGGTTCAAAGCTACCATCGTCCAGTCGCCGATATTGCATAAACACTTGGTTGCCAATTTCCATAAATCGGCCGCTATCACTAGCTGGATGCGCCTGGCCGAAGCTGGCGTTATGATGCTGCTCGCCAAAATCATAAAACACCTCGCTATCCGGGCCGCACGGATCACCAATCGGTGTACTGTCAATACCGCCGCCGCGGCTCCACCAGTTCTCCTTATCGTTGTAAAAGAAAATCCGGCCGCCCTGCATACCCAGCTTGTCGCCATTTTCAGCGCTATCCAGCTCGACAATTTTAGCTTCAATGCCTTTTTTGGCAAAAACTTCTTGCCAAATTTGCGCCGCCTCGTCATCGCGCGGAATGTTATTTTTCTCATCGCCAATAAAACAGCTGACGTAGATTTTATGCGGATCTAGCCCGACTATTTCTGTCAAAAATTCAAAAAACCACTCGATTTGCTGGCGCTTAAAATACTCGCCCATGCTCCAATTACCCAGCATCTCAAAGAACGTCGTGTGGCGATTATCGCCAACATCCTCAATATCCTGCGCCCGCAAACACGTCTGGCTATCAGCCAATTTAGTGCCTTGAGGATGATCCTGGCCTAGCAAATACGGCAGCAATGGCTGCATGCCCGAGCCGGTAAATAACGTCGTCGGGTCATTGTGTAATATCAGCGGCGCCCGCTCAATAATAGCGTGGCCGTTCCTTTGGCAAAATTCGAGATATTTCTGGCGGATTTCTTGTGTGTTCATAGAGGTAATTATAACACGAAAGCTAACTTGAATATACGAAGGAGTAACGTAAACTAGAAGCTCAAATCACCAAGCCGCCACCTAGACACTCTTCACCGTGATATATCACTGCCGACTGGCCAGGCGCCACGGCTCGTTCGGCAGACTCTAGATGTAGCGTGTCGGCACTATATATAGCGTTAATGAGCGCCCCGCGGTGGCGCAATCGGACCTGTATTCGCGCACCTTTAGTCAAAGGTTGATTAATCCAGTGAATATCTGTCAGCTTAATCTCGGTTCGCCACATGTGTTCGTCGTTGATATTACGGCTAACGTAAACCTCATTCTTGTCCATATTTTTGCCAACCACATAATATGGCAACCCGCCGCCAACATCCAGACCATGTCTTTGACCAAGCGTATAAAAAATTGCACCGTCATGCCGGCCAAGCACCCGGCCCGATTCTTTGTCAATAATATCTCCCGGACGCGTCGTAATATACTGGCTAAGAAATTCGCGCATACCGACATTGCCAACGAAGCACACACCCATAGATTCTTTTTTGCGAGCTGTCCATAGGCCGCGATCTTTGGCAATTTGACGCACTTCAGGTTTGGTCAGATTTCCTAATGGATACACTGTTTTCGCTAATGCTTCAGACGTCACGCGATATAAAAAATAAGTTTGATCTTTGTTATCGTCGCGAGCACGAAGCAAGCGTGCAATATCTGCTAAACGCTCAACCCGCGCATAATGACCAGTTGCGATATAGTCCGCCCCCGCCGCCAGCGAAGTCTCTAAAAATAGTTTAAACTTAACTTCTTGATTGCACATGATATCTGGATTCGGCGTTCTACCAGCACGATATTCGTCAAGCATGTAATCAACAACTTTTTGGCGGTACTGTGTTTCGAAATCAAATACTTTAAAATCAATTCCTAATTGCACTGCCACCCGCTTGGCATCAGCCAGGTCCTCAGCCCACGGACACTGCATGCCAGGTAAATCTTGGCTCCAGTTTTTCATATAGACGCCAGTAACATCATAATCTTGTTCAAGTAATAATGCTGCCGCGACACTGCTATCGACGCCGCCACTCATACCAACATAAACACGCGGCCTGGTCATTCCGCTGCAACTCCCATAATCTTTACCAGCTCTTGCAACGCCAGCTGCCAGCCTATAACAGTTGTCCACCACATATTCGACCATTGATTATCTGTAACTACTGGATGGCTACGCGTTAGTATATTTGGCGCCGCTTTAGTAAATTCAATTGAAACTCGCCGCGAGTGGTAAGCGCTTGTCACCAAAATTACCGATGATATCTGCTTTTGTTTAAGCAGCCTGACGGTTTGCGAGGCATTCTCAGCAGTCGTTTCGCTGGTTTCCTCTATCAGAATATCACTAGCCGGTACGCCCGCAACGATAGCCTGTCTCTTCATTGCTCGAGCATTACTCGGGCCAGTTTTATCAGCTGCCGCACCAGAGAAAACTAATTTGCGTGCCCAGTTATTCTTGTACAATCGCACTGCTTCAGCAGTACGAGCGCTGGTATCGCCGCCGCTCACCGCTACAATCGCATCGGCTGCCGCGCACTGTTGGCGTGCCGCATCTGGAATATCGCCGCAGCCTTGTAAATCGTTCTTTGATAAAAACAAAGTAATACCGATGATTATTGCAGCCGAAACAATGGCCAGCGTAACGATAGCTATTAAAAATCTTTTCACGCTAACCTGGCCTGTTCTGTATTAATCGCAGCGATAATCTCTCGGGCAGCCACCGCGCACGTTTCAGCATTCGATAAGCGGCCCAGCGTCAGGCGCAAACTGCCGTCCGCCGCCTCTGGCGCTAAGCCAATCGCTTCTAGCACGTGCGAACGCGTCCCGGAATTTGCGGCGCACGCACTACCAGTCGCTACCAGTACTCCTTTTTGCTCTAGCATAAAAACTAACCGTTCAGCATCAATTCCAGGAAAAGATATATGCAGATGGCTTGCCAGGCGACGCTTTTGATCGCCGGAGACAATCGCCCACGGAAAAGCTTCTGTCAGCTGATTTTGCAGCTGGTCGCGCAACTGGCGCAAGCGCTTATTCTCAGAATTACGATGTTGCTGCGCTAATTCTAGCGCTACTGCAAACCCAATAGTGCCCGCAACATTTTCGGTCCCGCTGCGCAAGCCCCGCTCTTGCCCGCCGCCGCGAACTAGCGGCCGCAAGCGTATCATCCGATTACACCAAAGCAAACCAACTTGTTTCGGGCCATAGATCTTACCAGCATTTAGCGTCAGCGCATCAACGCCTAGCCGCGCCACATTGATGTCAATCTGCCCAGCCCCTTGCGAAGCATCAGTGTGCAAATAAATTGGCGTCAGCTCACCCGCTTCAAACCGGCGGCGGCGCTCAGTACGGACAACTTCAGCAATGTCGCGCAGCGGTTGAATGGTACCAAGTTCGTGATTAGCGATAGTGATAGTTATTAGCTGCGTATCTGGCCTAATAGCTGCCTGAATATCGCGCGGCGCAATATTGCCTTTTTTAGATGGAGCCACCAGCGTTACATTATCACCAAGCGCCTTCAGTACTGCATCATGCTCAATGGCACTTGATACGATATGCCCGTCAATACTATTTATCATCAAATTAATAGACTCGGTAGCGCCAGCCGTCACAACCAGCTCGCTAGCCTGTCCGCCAAGACAAACCGCCAAACGATGCTTAGCTTCGTTATAAGCGCGCTTGACTTCCACCGCTGGAGCATACGGCGCCGAAGGATTATAAAATTGATCAGCAAAATACGGCTGCATCGCCGCCAGAACGCGCTCGTCTAGAGGCGTGGCAGCAGCATGGTCGAGATAGATTATCGATGATTTCACGCTTTCTATTATACCAATTTTTCGCCGGTCTCGGGATCTCGCTTGTAAACTTGGCGGGCAACTTGCTCATAATACATTTGCGTAGCGATACTAAAATTACGCAATTCATCACCCTCGAGGTATGAATAGCGCGGGCCAGGTTGAGTTTTTAAGATACCTCGATCGGTTACTTCATACTTGATCGTGTGGGTTTTAAGTTTGTGCTTGGCATCAATCCATTCCTCATGCCACATCCATGTTTTTTCGTCCAGGCAAAAGAACTCGCGGCGATGACCCTTCGGCACCTCTCCAAAAAGTTCCGAGCCAATTTCACTTTCTAGCACCAACAGCTCGCGCTCGCTCAGTTTCTTGAGCGGACGTTTTTTGCGAAAGTTCAGCTGCGGCAAACCCAGCGACATATCGTCGCCGACGAGCAATTTGATAGTTTTTTTAAGCACACTCTTTACCATAGCTCAAGCCGCGAGTTCAAACTCCTTAAGATATTTCGCATAATCCGCTTCATAACCCGAACGAAGATTTACCACCCCTTGACTCGCCCGAGCAATAACCTTCTCGGGAGTACGCGGTTTGTCCTCTAACTGCTTGGTTGGCGATTCAATATAATCAACCGACAGTGAATCTATAGTCTGCTCAGGTTTTATCGGTTCAGCCTGTCGGCGGGCCAGTTCGCCTAATCGTTGCAATTCAGGATTACTAGCATAAGTATTATTCTCATAACTAAAACTACCGACATTTTCTGCCGGTGTTATTACGAGTTGCTCATTATTACTCTTTTTCAAATCTTCATTCATAGGCTTACCCCAAAAATTTGCCGCGCGTTGCGAGTAGTTACGCTAGCGACCTCTTCTATAGCAAAGTCACGAGCGCGCGCATGATATTCTGCTACCTGCCTCACATACGCTGGTATATTCACTTTACCACGAAATGGCACTGGCGTCAAGAAAGGTGCGTCAGTTTCAAAAACTAAGCGTTCAAGCGGAATTTGGTTAAACATTTTCTGTTGATTTTTATTTCTAGTAAAAGTACTTATACCGTTAACACCAACGTATAAACCACGATTCAACCCATGCTGCAAATTTTCCTCAGAATCGGTAAAGCTATGCAAAATGCCGCGCAAACCTTTGAATTCATCGAAAATCGGCCAAAAATCCGCCCAGACTGTGCCAACAGCAGCTTTTTCGTCGCGTACATGAAAACTAATCGGCAAATTAAAATCTCGCGCTACCTCAAGCTGCCGCCGCAAAACGCTCTGTTGAATGTCACGCGGACTATTATCATAAAAATAATCCAAACCAATTTCACCAATGCCGACGATTTCATCGCGATTGCCTGTTACCAATTGGCGCAATTCCTCGACGTCATTTGTCGCTGCGTCGTGCGGGTGAATGCCGACAACCGGCCAAGCAAAATCATGCATCCTAGCAAACTCTAGAGCCTGACGCGAGCTGCGCAGATCTGTACCAACACAAATCATCGCTACGCCATTCTTCACCGATTCCTGGTAAGCCTTCTCGCGCGCCGAAGCGTCATAGAACTCGCTATCATGAATATGACAATGCGTATCAACTAAGCGAAGCAACGAATTCATTTGGCTTATTTCTTTTTACTAGATGCCGTTTGCGGATCGGGCGTATGAATATAGATTTTTGGGAAAAGCGGCGCTGCTTTCTCGGGTACAACTCCTGCCGAGAACATCTTGTGAATAGTGCTAGCGGTCACTGGCATAAACGGAGTTAGCAAATCAGCAATTTCCTCAAGCGCACCAACAGCGTAAGATAAGATTTCCGATAAATGCTCGGCGGCATCAGTGTCTTTTTGGCGCTTCTTGGCGACCTCCCACGGTTTAACGTCATCAATATATTGATTAAGCGCTCGCACCTGTTTCCATACTTCATCTATTGCTCGATCAAAATCAAGCGCTTCCATCGCCTGGCGGTATGGCCCCATGTCGTGTCCCGGGCGAGGAATCTCGCCAATTACACCCGACTGATAACGCTGAATCATAGCAATAACCCGCTGCACTAAATTACCGAGATCATTGCCCAACTCTCCGTTGTAAGCCTTCTCAAACTTCTCCCAGGTGAAGTCACCGTCATCCTTGGTCGGAATATGCCGCGAAAAGTAATAGCGAAAAGCGTCAACGCCGTAATCCTTGATAATCTCCATCGGATCGACAACATTACCAACAGTTTTACTCATCTTAGCACCGCCCACATTAACGAAACCGTGTACTAACAGCGTCTTCGGCAGCGGTAGACCAACCCCTAATAGCATTACTGGCCAAATACCGGCATGAAAACGCAGAATATCCTTGCCAATCACTTGCACGTCAGCTGGCCAAAAATCTTTCCACTCCGGCTGATCCGGATAACCTAGCACCGTGATGTAATTAGCTAAGGCGTCCAACCAGACATACATCACCTGGCTGTCGTCTCCTGGTACCGGTACTCCCCAGGTCAGACTCTTGCGCGGCCGGCTAATTGATACGTCGTGCAAGCCGTCTTTCATTAATTCCAGAAACTCTTTCTTACGAAACTCTGGTACAATTTTCATTCGACCCGACTCGATTGCTTGGCGGACTTTATCAGTATAGGCGCTCGCTTTCAAATAATAGTTCTCTTCGCTAACTTGTTGATAAGGCGTTTGGTGGTCAGGACAAACCCCGCCAGTTTCTTGAACTTCTTTATCAGTAAAGAAAGCTTCATGACCCATACAGTACCAGCCGTTGTAAGTACTTTTATAAATCAGCCCCGCTTGGTCCAACTGTTTCCAAATATAGCGCACCGCCCCCATATGATGCGAATCAGACGTACGGACAAAATCAGTATATTCGGTGTGTTCAGCATCCATCAGTATCTTGAAATTTTGATGAGTTTGATCGACATATGCTTGCGGCGTCAGATTTTGTTCGGCAGCCTTGGCGGCGATTTTATTACCATGCTCATCAGTGCCAACCTGAAAGCGCACTTTTTTGCCTTTCTGCTGCTGGTAGCGCGACCAGATATCTGCAAGCAAATAGTCTAGCGCATTACCGATATGCGGCTTGCCATTGACATATGGAATCGCCGTTGTGATATAAAGATTCTTTCCCATTGCTTCTAAGTATATCAGAGGCGACAGAAGTTTACTAGCACATTATCACCCCGCAATACAAACCTGATCAGCAACAACCGAAACTACATCTTGAACTAATTTTCGTCTTTGATATTTCCTGGTTCGACACTAGTTTTCTGGGAATAGTAGATAAGCCATCTTTTTACTTTACCTGCCTATATTACGGACGTTTCGCTTACTTTTTGAACAAAACAATACCAGAAGCTACAAAGATAGACGCCGCCAAGACAAACAACACTGTATTTGAGCCTGTTTCAGCCAGTCTGACACCAGGCGATTTTGGCAACTCCGGAGACAGCGTAGAGGCGGACGCAGGGTTCTTCGTCCATTTTGCATACAAGGTCAAGTCATTGTCTGGCATCGTATCGTTCGCAAAGTCCCAAGCAGTCGTAAAAGCAGTATCTGTGTACCAGCCGGCAAAAGTGTAGCCAGGGCGGGTCGGAGCGACCGGCGGTCTGAAAGGATACGTATAGCCTACCATCTTATTTGGAACGGCAGAACCGGATTGCGAATCAAATGTTACTTTATGTTTTGTACACAGCCTGCCATCACTAGTGATTACCCAGCCGTGTCCGCCGTCGACAACAGGCTTCAAGATATTAGCTCGCGCCGAAGCAGCGGCACAAAATTTCAAACCAGCCGCACCAAGCGACATTGGCGATTTTAGATTCTGCGCATTCCAAGCAATTAGCATAGCATCGTAATTCTGGCGCGAAATCGCTGTATGATCAAGCGCGGCCGCCGCACCAGACAACGGTTTTCCCGGCAAAATAACCAACGAATCCAATCGCCAAGCAGCTAGCGATTGATTGAATGAAGTCGCATCACTTAAAAAACGAACAAGAAACTGCACTTTCTTCATATCCCACGAGCCAATCGGTTGGTTGAACGACGCCGCCTTTCGGAACATATCATTTGCAATCACGAGGTTTGATGTATTCCAATTCGCAATAGAATCGCTACCTCCGTTATTGAAAGCACTGGCACCGTTAAACATAGCAGCGGTATCAGTCACCTTTGAAATATCCCAAGAACCAATATTTTGACAATAGAAAAATTATATACTATAACAATATTTATGAGAAGGTCGCCTAACTACGCAGCCGAAAGGATTCCTTGTACTATATTCTCGGGAAATAACAGAGAACCTACTTCTGGGGTAATCAATAGAACTCCTAGCAGAGAGCGAGCAAGTCTCATGGAGAGGATCAAACAACATTTCATACCAAGCGCTCTAGGGTATACGGCGATAACTTTGGTTGAATTTGGCAATGGCCCGTCCGGCAATACTATCGTCTACGGAACTGGGTTTATGGGAAACCCTACAACGACAGCAGCACGGCTAGAAATGGCCGAAATAGCCAAGGCCTGGTGCGACGAACAAGGAAATCCAGCTTCAGTCTTGACACTACCAACCAGCTCTATGAAAAAGAGTGTTGCTGATAAAATTCTAGAAACCGGTAGTTTCTCGGCCTTAGCAGAAGAAATAGCGCCAGAGCTAAATAGATACCTAACTTGTTATAGCGACCGGGTAGGTATAGTTGGACATTCATTCGGCAGTAGGCTTGCAGCGGCTACACCTGGCGTTCTTGATAATTCTGAAACTGTCAAATATATTTCCATAGATGATGCGCCAAGCTGGCAAAAACCGCTAGGCACATTTATTGTAGCAGCGCAATTAGCAGAAACAATTGACCTGTCAAGATATATCAAACATTCACCCGATCCCGAAGCTCAGAAAGCTTGGCGAAAAAACGACGGAGAAAAAATGCCAGTCGTACCGCTGCTAGTTCAGCTGAGAGATGTTATTGCAATGTCGCGCGGTGGTTTTGAAGATCTTGAAAATTCACTCAATAAGCTACAACCTGGCACGCCCGTCACCCTTTTTGCGCCGGAATTAAGCCGCATGAATGATAACAGCTCAAAAAATATACGCAAGCTTATAACGTCGCTTAATCAGAAATTCCCTGGCTTAGATATTCGCGGCGTACTAGTCGAAGATAGTACACACAACGTATCCGTAGCCAATCCGGCATACTTTGGGCAGATGATAAAATTATCAAGAAGTAATCTACAGCCCTGACAACGCTAAACAACTATCGAGATTACTTTAATCATATAAATACAGTTACCACTTGCAAGCTAGCTTCGTTTAATCAGCTTAATCGCGATAGAACCAACCGCTATAAATGCAACTGCTGCAGAGAAAAATATTCCCGCATCCACACCAGTCTCGGCCAGCTTGGTTGATGAGCTTGAATTGTTTTCCGAAGCACCACTGCTTGTTGCAGCAGACTTAGGATTCTCGATCCACTTTGCATATAAAGTTAGACTATTATCTGGCATAGTGTCAACAGCAAAGTTCCAGGCCCTAGCAAAAGTGTTATCCGTATACCACCCAACAAAGGTGTAACCCTGCCGGTTTGGCACAGCTGGCACGGTAATTTTATCAGTAAAAGCAACTTCTTGGCTGGCAATTGCCATTCCGCCCTGGGTATCAAAAACTACGGTATGCTTCGGGCACTCCTTTGCATCGCCATTGATAGTCCAGCCATGCCCGCCGTCGGCGACTGACTTGATTAGATTTTTTCTAGCCGTATCAGCAGTGCAATATTTCAACCCGGCGACTCCTAGTACAAGCGGTGAGTTAGTTGATTGAATATTCCAAGATATCAAAGTAGCATCATAATTTTTCGTAGACAAGCCGCTATTATTCAACATTCTAGGAGCGCCAGACCAATAGCTGTTGGGCAAACCAGTTGTCGAAACTAACGAATCTAGCCGCCAGCCCGCCAAAGATTGATTAAAAGCGCGAGCACCATTAAACATTTCACTCATCAACTCGGCTTTCGAAACATCCCACAACCCTATCGGTTGATTAAACTTAACTGCATTCTGGAACATTGCATTCATTGCAGTCATTTTGCCAGTGTTCCAGTTTTTAATTGAATCGCTGCCGCCATTATTAAATGCTGTCGCGTTATTAAATAAACCGCCAGCAAAAACAACGTTAGAGACATCCCACGACCCAATGTTTTGATTGAAATTTTCAGTATCGCTAAACGCACTACCCATATTAGTAATGGTCGAGGTGTTCCAATTCCAGTTAGCATTCTCACCCTTGAGAGAAGTATTGCCTCTAAAGACAGAGTATATCGAGTCAGTCTGCGACAAATCGGGAGTGTCAATCGCCTTTACGTCCATATTTGCAGCACCGTAAAATGAAGCCACCAACGATCTCCATTTATTCTTCCCCCACTGATCAATAGAAATCATCTTCAATTTATCGCCGCTGTTATTGAGATAAAACTCTGGAAATACACCTCCGATACGAATTGTATATACGCCAGGCGTAGCGTAGCTGCAAATATAAGATCCGGTCTGAGCGGTTGCTTCGACCGTACCATCATTATTGCAATCAATAGTATAATTATATCCGCCTCCTCTTATCGGAATGACGAACTGGGTATCTGGCGACCCAGGTTTGCGCGTGTCTACAGTAAACACAAAATCTGTGTCATTGATGGCGTCGGCGGCAGCTTTTGGCGGGTAAAACATCGGACCAGAAAACGCTGCTAGCACACCTATTGTCACAACTAACGCCTTGATGGCCAATCCAAATTCCAGCCTTTTTGTTTTCCAACATCTATTCATTTGGTACCATTATACTTATACTTTATTTTTTTAGCAATATACTAATGCTAATAAAGATAACACACAACTTTGCCATGACGTTTTGGAGCTTATTTAGTAGATTTCATCTCTGCTAGCACTGCGAATCTTCCCCCTGTATCACCAGCTGAATGTGAGAAATAGTTCGGATCATCTGCCGTATCAATTGGCGAAATGAAGATGTTATCACTAGGAACACCCGCCCGGATAGCCAACGAACGATTAAATCCTTGCATATCCAGATAAATTCCGTCAGCCGTTTGACGGCAGAAATTTTGCCAATTCGTATCATTTGTATGATCAAAATAATCCATACGATAATTTTTCTGAGTGATACTTGGCGACATCCAAATTTGTAAATCTTTCGCCTGGCTACCACGCTCGACAAAGTACTGAATCGCCCTTGTCATCAACTGCGCAACCGTCGAATGCCGACCCAAATGCGCCAGCATCAGTACCCGACGCTTTGGATCATAGATGACGGTGGCGATACAGTCCGCCACTGGTAAAAATAAACCGACACCAGCCGCTTCGGTATAGAGCGCGTCAGCAAAAATCCCCTCGTTGTTGTGCTTAACCGTGTCAGTTTCAGTAACTTCGGCAATAGTATCAAACGTTTGTGCTTGGTCATATGAAATCACGTGATAAATAACGTCGTCATACTTAACACCAATCTGATCGCAAAACCGCCGCCGATTCTCCAGTACCTCAGCTACGTGGCGACCGCGAATACGATTGAGCATGGTGCCGTCGTCTTTCGCCGAGACCGCAACTAACAGATCAGGCGGAAAGCAGGCGGGCTGATCTGCCGCGATCATCGCGCCCGCCATTCTTTGAGCAGCCGCTGCCAATCGTCAATCGCCAAATCCTCAGCACGGACATCAGGCGAAATGTTAGCCTTTTTCAGTAACTGTTCGGCGCTAGCTTTACTGACGCCCAGTCCGCCGCTCAAGCTGGAGCGCAGTTTTTTACGCTTGGCCGAAAAACCGGCTTTGACAATGCGGAAAAAGTCTTTTTGGTCTTCAGAATCAACTAATGGTTCGGTGCGAGTTCTCAATACCACCACTTGCGAATCAACTTTTGGCGGCGGCGTGAAGAACTGCCGCGGCACCTCAATATCGAGTTCTGCCTCAGCAAATAGCTGCGCGCTAACCGCTAAAATACTCATTTCGCCAGGCTCGGCCGCGATACGCTCAGCAACTTCTTTTTGCACCAGCAGCACCGCTAAGCTCGGCTTATTCTCCGCCGTCATCAGCTTTTCAACAATTTTGCTGGTGATATAGTATGGCACATTGGCGACTACTTTATAGCCCTTCGGCAACTGATTCAAATCAAACTGCAAAATATCTTCATTGATCACTTCCAGATTTTTGCCAGGAAATTGCCCCGGTAACTTGTGCGCCAAATCCCTGTCAAATTCTACCGCCACTACGCGCTGAGCTCGCGCCAACAACCGGCTGGTCAATGTGCCAAGTCCCGGCCCAATTTCCAAAACTACATCATCGTTACTCAATTCCGCCGCCTCGGCAATATCCGCCAAGATTTCTGGATCTCGCAGCCAATGCTGGCCTAACTCTTTTTTCGGTCCATGCGCTGACGCCATCTAGCGACCATCTCCGTTTGTCCAATCAGTCGCCAGGTCAAACCCATGCGGATGCCGCGCCGCAAAACCGCCGGTGTCATACACCTTTCCAGGACCCATACTGGTTTCCACCACCGAGCAGCGCGGATAATTACCGTAATTTGCCGCTACCAAAATATAACCGTCCTTATCCACCTTGGCGCCGTCCGCCCGCACCGTGTAGCCACCGCCGCCGCAGGCGTTAGCAACAATATTCATCGGTAAATCATAATAGGTTTCGCGGTGCGCCACGCCTTTGGAATCAGTAAATATCTGCGCGCCCTTGCCTTTGGTTAGTGGATTTTTCGGCTTGGTACCGATCACTTCAATTTGCTTTTTGGGCTGCTTGATAATTTCGCTAGAAATTTGCTGACGGCTAATTTCATCACCATCGCGCGCTTCAACTTTATAAGTCAATTTGCGCAGCCCTTTAGCTCCCGCCTGCTTTACCTGGCGATAACCAAGAGGCTGGCTGTCGTCGCGTATTTGCTCAACCGGGAAATCAATTTCTTCCTCGGCGGTCACAGTACGCCGAGTTGCCCGCGTAATCCTCATTAGCAAGCTCGACCCATCCAAAGCGACATCCTCTGGCGGCGTAAATCGAACTTTATCCTCGCGATACAAAACAATCCCCGCAGCTTGTGCAATCTGTGTTGGCGTCTGCGCTGCCGTATTGACTCGCATGCGGCGAGCACCTTCGACTATCGTTATCGTCCGCGCCCGATAAATATTTATTTTGAAGCCATTGTTGGTAATCGGTGTATCCAGACCCGGTTCGACAATGTCATGCTGTTTATCCAATCTTGCGCCGAATTCTTCTAGCGCTTTCTGCACTGTCGATGCCTTAGTGATTATCGATTGCTCCCGGCCACCGTCGTAAATGGTGATTATATGACTAGATGGTTGTGCTTTAACCGCAGCTGGACTATCTGCCGCCGCAGTATTCGCAAAAAACGATAACATACCAGTACTAGAGATTGCCAAGACCGCACCAAAAACACAACAGCAAATACGTTGATAATATCGATTTAAGCTCATTTTATTCAAAATCACCCACTGTATCTTTTATATTATAACAAATTATATACCAAATGTCAAATAAAATATCCTACCACCAGCCCTTAGCCTGCCAGGCGTTATAAGCACCCGACCAGCTGCCATAGCGCCCTACCGCGTAACCATTAAACACTCTAATTTGGCAAACTGGATCAGCCTGCCAATTCGGACAAGCACTCGACAATTTCGATAAACTAGTCTGCCCCAAGCCGTAATATGTGCCGTTAGTCGCTGTTGTTCGCCAACCAGACTCCTTAGTGAAAATAAAGTTAGCGTAACCATAGTCGCTTGGCGAAAGACCAGCCGCCGCCATCCAATCTTCATGCGAGCCCGCCGGCAGACTAACTTTAGTACCAACAACTTCTACCTGCTTAACTGGCTGCTGAATAATGTTGCTATTGATCTCGCGGCGTGATACTTCAACGCCGTTTTGGACGTTAATCTCATACGTAACTGTACGCTTGCCGTTAACCCCTTTAGTTTGAATTTCTTTGTATCCTTTATCGCGATTAACATCTTTGATTTGTTCAGTCTCAAACTGTATATCTTCGTCAACGGTAACTGTCTGCGTACCGTTACGATACAAGCGAACATTCATGCCTCTAGCTATTTTTGTATCTTTATTCGGGATAATAATATCATTGGCAGACATTTTAATGTGCTTTTCAGCTAACATCTCGCCAACGGTTTTGGCTTTCGTATAAGAAATGGTTTTTTTACCATAAAAATCAAAGTTAAACGGGACTGCTCTTTTAATAGACAATACTTCTGCTGCGCTATCGCGCATTGGACTATTAGACTGCGACAAGGTTAGAATATCTTCATCGCGTACAGCAATGCCAGCTTGTTTGACTATCTGCTTTCCAGTACGGTACGATGTAATAATTTTAGTGAGCTGAGAGCCATCCTTGACAACCACCGTTCGGGCTCGATAAATATTAACGTTATATGAATTTGCTACCAAGCGCTCGTCAATATTTGGCTCGGTCCGATCGTTACGATCTAGTTTGATAGCTGCCTCAGCGAGAGCTTCGCGCAAGGTCTGTTTTTTGGTAATAAATCCTTTACTTTGACCATCATCATGAACGGTAATAATATGCTCGTCGACCGCTAGGCTACGCTCGTCAGCCCGCGCTTTTGGCATAATTGCCGTATAAACAGATAATCCAGCCAAAGCTAATAGCATAGAGCCGGTAATCAGCCAACGTAATTTAATTCTCGCAATACTTTTCATACGTAGGCGCGCAAACTAGCGCGCAGTTATAATTATAGCAAAAGATTGATTATTTTGCTACAGCTTCTCGAGGTGGGCGTATTCAACGTTGAGCTTTTTGACAGCACCGTTATCGAACTTCACGCTAACTGCTAAGCCGTCAATGTCAATGATCTCGCCATCGCCAAATTGCAGCGAGCGCACCCGATCGCCAATATCATAATTCATCACTGGCTCGTCAAAATCATTATAAACTGGACTCGAATTAATAGCGTTAGATTCAACCGAGAACAATCCCATACCCATATCGTCGAGAAAACGCGACGGCTGATTGTACGATCGCAAGCCGAATTGCGCACGGCTCTGCGCGTACAACAGATATAACTCTTCGCGCGCCCGCGTCATACCCACGTAGCACAAGCGCCGCTCCTCCTCGAGATTGCGCGGACCTTCTTCAAGCGCTCGCTCACTCGGAAACAAGCCATCCTCCATACCGACCATGAAAACCACCGGAAACTCCAAGCCCTTAGCGGCATGCAAGGTCATTAATGTGACCTTTTCACCATCACTTTGCTGATCGACGCTGCTCATTAGCGCTGCCTCTTCGAGAAAGTCTGGCAACGTCGCGAAAGATTTAGCGTCCGCTATGAGTACGCTCAAATTATCATCACGCTCTTCAGCCTGCGGCGTTCCATCCATGACATAATCTCGATAAGCAATCTTTTCAATTAGCTTTTCAATAATATCGCTTGGGCTAGTATCAGAAAGAATAAGCACCTGCAATTCGCGTAAAACCTCACCCAAGTGCAGCAACGATTTTTTGGCGCGCGGCGTCAAAACGCTAGTTTGCTCGACATTCACCAGCGAAGCGATGATGTCCATATTGTTACCGTTTTGCCATCGTAAGAATTTCTCTAGACTAGTCGCGCCGATACCGCGAGCTGGCACATTCGCAATTCGACTAAAGCTCATCCGGTCGTTCGGTTGATATAATAAACGCAAATAGGCGATAATATCCTTGATTTCCTTGCGATCATAAAAGCGCACGCCGCCAACCAATTGATATGGAATTCTTTGCTGCATGAAGGCACGTTCAAAAGCAAAGCTCTGCGCATTCGTGCGATACAATACTGCAAAATCACCGTAGCGGCGAGCACCAATCGAGGTTTGAGCCGCAATACGGCTTGCCACCACGTAAGCTTCCTCGGACTCATCGCGTACTGCCTGAACTTGCACTGGCGCACCATTGCCAGCCGCCGTCCAGAGTTTTTTGTCAGTCCGCTCAACATTCTTGGCAATAACCTTTTGCGCCGCCTCTAGGATAGAACCTGTTGAACGATAATTTTGCTCTAACTTGATCACCTTTGCGCCAGGAAAGTCTCGTTCAAAATTAAGAATATTTTTGAAATCCGCCCCGCGCCAACTGTAAATCGACTGCCAATCGTCGCCGACCACGCAAATATTACGCGCATCGTTGACTAAGTACTTAACGATAGCATACTGCGCAGCGTTAGTATCTTGGTACTCGTCAATGAGAATATGCTTGAAATACTGGCGATACTTTTGGCGAACTTCACTGGCATCGCGCAGCAAACGCACCGTCTCGATCAACAAATCATCAAAATCTAAGGCGCCAGCCTCGCTGCGTAGTTGCTCGTATCTATCATAAATCTTAGCGATATGCTGCTGATTCGGATATTGCGCCGCTGCTGCGTAATCATCTGGCGTAAGTAAATCATTTTTAGCGTTAGAAATTGCCGCACTAACTGAACGTGGTTTGAGTTTATCAGGAGCAATTGACAGCCGCTTCATCGCCTGCTTGATCAATCCTTGACGGTCGGCTTCATCATAAATAATAAAATTCGACGGCACGCCAATCGCCGGCCCATCGCGCCGCAAAATTCGCACGCAAATCCCGTGAAATGTACCCATCCACGGCATGAATTGCCGCGTGTTAGGCTGATCAATCAAAGCCGCCAAGCGTTCGCGCATCTCGCGAGCCGCTTTATTAGTAAATGTCACCGCCAGAATTTCGTTCGGCCAGACTCTTTCGTGTGTCAATAGATAAGCTATGCGGTGGGTTAAAGTTTTGGTTTTACCACTGCCAGCGCCCGCCAAAACCAACAATGGACCATCCGTATAAGCGACAGCTGCTTTCTGCGCGTCATTAAGACCATCAAATATATCCATCACACTCATTATATCGCGTTAATAGCGAGTCAAGAAGAAATAGCCAGCGCCCGCCAGCGCACCCAAAGCCAAGAACACTATGATCACCAAA
>JABCOL020000015.1 GCA_013333625.2 Candidatus Saccharimonadota bacterium
GTCGTTGCTTTTTTGAAAGCTTATAAAGGCAGCCCTGTAATTTGGCAGGTAATCGATAGTTATATGGAACGCAACCCAGAAATTTTTGACCGGCGTTATAGAGCAGGATTCAACAGGTGGGTTGAACAGGCAGAGAATGATCCAAACATTGTTTATTATTGCGATCCTGACACGCGAGTTGAATCGTGGGCATGGTTGCCAGCTAGCGAAAACGACACGACTAGCGATGGAGTAGCAGAGTCTGCTATATCAGAAACGCCATCGGTCGATCCAGTTGGAGCCGCCGAAGAGGCGAAGCCAGAACCGCCCAAAAAGTCGAAAGAGTCTGTTTCGTTACCGCGCAGACCAGTGGCTAACGGCAGCCCATCGCACGGTGACGTTTCAAATCGCATTACCGTGTCTACAGATGTGCCAACTTCGGCTATTCAGCGCAAACAACCTCCTCACTTAGAAAAAGAAGCGGCATTGCTAGAAAATTTACGATCTGTCGAATGGCCTCATGAAGTGGTAACAACAAAGTTAACAAAGTGGGGTTTGCAAATCACTGAATATCCGGATGGTACGGCCAAGTTTTCAATCGAGTCAGATGAGTCAGGTTCGGATAGCTGTAGCGAGCAAGCTTTATATCCGTTGGTGGTTGGGATTTTGGGGCAAAGTAAAGATCCGATGACAATTGAAAGTTTATGTAAAGCATTTGCTGAGAAAATGGGACTAGAATACGATTCGCTCCTCGTCGGAAACGACAAGAGGCAGGCTATTTGGTGGTCAGTTAATAAGGCTATTAGAAGCCTGAAGCTTATGCTTGAACGGTACTGTCTGTACAATGTTTTTCAGGAGGACGTAACTCAAGATACTAGTGACCATAAGATAAATAGAAGAACATTGACACCTACCTATCAACTTCACGAGTTGTGTAAAGAATAAAATTTGTTGTTGCCTACCTGTAATTATTATTTTATATCTAGATAATTACGCAGGCGCGCCAGCGTGCGTTTGCGACCAATCAGTGCCAGCGTATCGTTCAGCTGCGGGCTGAATGGCGCCCAGGTGACGGCAATGCGGATCAGGCTGAAGAGAATGCCGGGCTTTTGGCCGGTGGTTTCCAGTAGTTCGTTTAGGCAATTTTGGATTGATTCTGGCGTCCAATCGGCGAGTTTGGCGAGCTCAGCGCGGGCGGTTTCTAAAAGTTCGCGACGCTCGCTGTCAGACAACTTCTTTAGCTGCTTATTGCCATCAATAAGTTCCATATTAATTTCAGGTTCCGCGAAAAAGTAGCCAAATCCGCGTAAATCTTCAAACATTTTCAGGCGGTCTTGCGCTAAAGCCAGTACTTTCATGCGGTATTCCTTAGTTATATTTGGAGCGTAAGCAGATTCCGGCCAGAAACCAGTCTGTCCCCAGACTTTTTGCGGGTTATCGTCCCATGGCGACACGTACTCGTAAAGCTTATCGACAGGAATATTGCGTATATGAGCGCCGTTAAGCCATAACAAGCGTTTTTCGTCAAACCGTGCGCCTGATTTTTGGACGCGTTTCAGGCTGAACTTTTCAATCAATTCGTCTCTGGTGAAAACTTCCTGTTCGGTGCCGTCGTTCCATCCCAGGCTGGCGAGGAAATTGAGCATGGCGTCCGGCAGATAGCCCTCTTCTCTGTAGGCTAGGATGTCTTTGGCACTGTCGCGTTTGGATAATTTCTTATTGCCCTGCTCGTTCATGATTGGCGGTACCGAGGCGAATATCGGCCAAGTTATATCCAGCGCATCGTAGAGATTAAGATATTTGGGCGTGCTGGCAAGGAACTCTTGCCCGCGGATAACATGGGTGATTTCCATTTCGGCGTCATCGACAATGTGTGCAAAGTTGTACGTCGGAAAGCCGTCGGATTTGATTAATATAAAATCATCAATTACCTCTGGGCCGGCGTGCATTTCGCCCATGACTTCGTCGTGCCAGGTGTAAGCTTTCGGTTCTGAGCGAAAGCGCAGCGGCTGGCTGCCATCCCAGGCCGGCGGGTTTTCCGGGCGGTAATCACGGTACAAAAAAGGCTTTTTATGGGCTTTGGCTTCTTCGCGAAAAGCGTCTAGCTGCTCCGGCGTATACGGATCGGCATAAGCGCGCCCGGCGTCAATGAGTTTTTGCGCATATTTCCGGTAAATATCAAGCCGTTCTGACTGTTTGTACGGCCCAAATTTACCGCCAAAATCGTCTGGACCTTCGTCTGGTACAAGGTCAAGCCACCTTAGGCATTCATAAATATGTTCTACGCTGCCAGATACTTCCCTTTTTTGGTCAGTATCTTCTATGCGCAGGATGAATTTTCCATTTGACTGCCGGGCGATGAGCCAAGCGAATAGCGCGGTACGCATACCGCCGACATGCATATAGCCAGTTGGACTGGGTGCGAAACGAGTGCGCGTGGTCATGAGGCACTCTCTTCTAGTTTGGTGACGCGCCGGTCAAGTAATTCTAGTTCGTGCCGAGTGGTTTTGTCGTTGTCAACGACAGCTCGTTTTATGGTTCTGATGTCGATCTTGAGGCTATCGAATTCCTCGCGTAAATTATTGAATTCCTCGCGTGTTGGTTGGTTTGATACAATCTCTAATACCGCGCTCATCTGCGAACGGATTTCTTCAAGAATGACGTTGGTGTAATTTTTGTCGTCGCCCATGGCCTAATTATAGCAAAAAGCACCCGGCAGGTGCAAAAGTTAAAAGTTATCCTCATATCGCCAAGAATAAGGACAATCTTTATATTATACCACAAATATGCATAAATTACAAACTGGCGGCTATCTTTTGGATTTGTTCTGGCGCTAGCTCGGCGTTACCGTCGACAGTGTAAAGAATACCAGCATTAACCCAAGCGGCATGAGTACCATATGAATAGATGGTTAGGCCATTGGCAGCGGTCGTGGTGTATTTGTCGCGGGATTTCGGCTTGATGTAATTTTCGAGCACGGCCGATGAATCCCACTCGGAGCGAGTTTGCGCTAAGGTGAAATTCTCGTTGCTGCCGTTAGCGGCAAACTTCATGATTACGCTGCCTTGCTGGTAAGCAACTGGACCGTTGAGGCTATAGCCAGACGGCTGGTAATTCGGATAAGAAGCGTTAATACCAGCCTGCGAGGCGGCTATGCGGGTGCTCAAAGCGGGCATATTGATATACGTGAAGTAAGCGCCTAGCAGTAGGACAGCTATAGCTGTGCTGCCAACGCTAACCAGGCGGCGCCAAAGCGAGGTATTTTTTGCTGGCTTGACTTCTTTGCGCTGTTGGCGCGTCAACATCTTGTCGGTAGCTTCCTGAATGGCTTGCTGCTTGATAACTTGTGATGGCAAGACGCTGCGCGTTTGCTGCTGCTTGATGATTGCTTGCCGCTGGCGAGCAGTCTGTTCAAGCTGATTGGCGGTAGGCGCTATGTCTGGGGTTTCTGGGGCGGCTGGACGCTTGACGGGCGGCTTGGTAGCAGTTGTAACTTTGGCAAAATGCGCAATGTTAGACGATCGGCGGATGTCTTGGACGCGGCGAGTTCTCTTGCTGCGGCGAATAATTTGCGGCGGCGTACTGCGCTCGGACGCTAAGCGCTGCGAACTGCGAGAGGCAGAATTTTCTTTAATACCCGCTAGGGTGGCGGCTCGCACTGGCGCTACTGAATCAATGGTGCGCGGTTGTTTCTTGATATATTTGCGCTGCAGGGTGTGGGATTTTTGGGTGCCGCTATGAAAATTGCTAGCCGCGGCTGCTGGCGTGCGTGCCGATTGCTGGGCATCGAGAATATTGCCAGTTTCGGCGTCGTAGACATTACCCTCGATGGTTATGTTGTTGTTTGTCATTTCCCTTACCTATGTTTGCGATACTACTCGTGCTTAACTATTATCATAGCCTAATTTGCTATTACACGCAATAGCAAGTGGTATAATACGTACTATGAATCAGCAAAAAAATCGGCGCAAGCAGCGTATTAAATTAACCTTTACTTATGCTGTGATGACCCTGGCAGTTCTAGCGTTGGCAGTGGTTTGTTTGATGCTAGTACAAGGCTATCGTTTAGATTTTGATCGAGGTACGGTTAGACAAGGCGGCATGATGCAGTTTGACTCGCGGCCTGATGGCGCAATAATTCAAATAGACGCCGCGACGCTAGCTAACCGGACGGCGACGCGTATCGTGGCGACGGCCGGGCAGCACACGGTGACGGTATCAAAAGACGGCTTTGTGCCCTGGCAAAAACAAGTTAACGTCAAGGCCGGCTCAATCCTTTGGTTAAATTATGTCAAGCTAGTGCCGACGAGCATTGAAGCTAAAGATGCGATGGAACTCGCTAGTCTCGACAGCGCAGCGGCAGCGCCTGATAAATCGCGTTTTGCGGTCATTCAAAATAAGCAGCAGCCAGCGGTTGATTTTCTCAAAGTTGATAACGACCGGATCGAACATAAGCAGCGTGTTCTACCTGCTGATAGTTACACGGCCGACGGCGCTAATCACAGTTTTGCAATTGAATCGTGGAGCAAGGATAGCAAACGAGTGTTAATCAGCCATTCTTTTGATGATTCAAAAGAATATCTTATCGTTGATCTCGATGGCAAGGCGCAAAACATCACCCGCGATATCGGCGTGCAAATCAGCAAGTTAGCTTTCGATAAAAGCGACTCGCAGAATGTGTATGTATTGACGGCCGACAGCGATGTTCGCCGGATTAGACTGTCGGATAAAACGTTGTCGGGTCCGTTAATTAGCGATGCTAGTGATTTTTATGTTTCTAGAAACGGTTGGATTAGCTATACTACCAAGCCGAATAATAGCGGCGAGCGGACGATTGGCTATCTGTCGAAAGGCGCTTCGAAACCGCGGGCCTTGCAAACTTTCAAGGATATGGCTGGGCGCAGTCTTAATCTAGCGATTGAGGAGTATTATTATGATAATTTTGCGCTCATTACTCACGGCAAAATGGTTGCTGTCAAGAAAGTAAAATTACCAGCAAGCGATTCAACAGACGAACTGCAGCAAGAGTTGCTAGCGACGCTACCGTTAGCTACTGACGTTTCGTATGCGGGCTTCTCGCCCAATGAGCATCTGTATGTTTATGCGCAGGCTGGGGCTAGCTTGGTGACTTATAATTTAGAGCTGCGGTCGATTGCTAACGTCTCGATGAAGACTACCGCTACGAGCGAAATTGCTTGGCTAGATAATTCGCATATTATGCGGGTGTCTGGCGGCACTTTTGAGTTCGGCGATTATGACGGTACTAATATGCACACCATGGCGACCGATGCAGTTGGCTCGGCGGCAATGCAATCGTCGAATAACCGTTTTCTGTATTATTTCCGTAAACACGCTTCGGGCAAAATTACTGCTTCTTACATTAAGATGTACGACTAAGCTAAGTTCGTTAATTACCGATGCCAAATATTCGTTGCAAGAATGTCGGCGAGTTGGCTGGCATTTTCTTGGTCGAGGTGGCGGTATTGCTGTTTTGCTCGGCGGTTTTGGCTTCGTTCGGATTCGGGCTGATTTGCTCGCCAAAAACTAGTAGGCGGTTCTGCGCTGTGCCTAGCGGCGTACAAGTGATTAGCGTAATGTACGGCTTATCGTTGCCGATTTGCAGCGACGCGACGTCGGTTGGCTTGACTACCTTGGTGCCGGTAATTTTGTAGGTATAGCGCGTGCCGTTGTAGTTGGCGTAAACTACATCGCCGGCGGCCATCTTCTCTAGCCGAGCAAAAATAAATTTATAATTGCCGCTGTCGGTCCAGTCGTTGGAGGAATGACCGGAAACAACGAAATTGCCTTTTTCGCCAGGCTTAGCGTTGGCGCCTTGGATGTTGAACCAAACGATGCCTTTGTCCATGGCTTGATTTAGCGAGTTGGTGTCGGCGGCATTAGCATCCCAAACAATTGGCACATCGACGGCAATTTTCGGGATAAGCAGCCGCGACTCGTTGGTGGCGACTTTGGTGGTATTTGGCGAGACGATAATTGATTCGGGGTCAGCGGCGCCTGGCGAGACATACGCCTCGACGTAGGCGAACAAAACGCGATTATACTGCAAAAATAGAAAGACAATCATTACCGCACAAGCTGCCATGATTGGCATAAAATGACGGCTGCCGCGGACTTTCTTGGCCTTGTCGTTGATTTTGCGGCGAATGGAACTACGCAGGTCGTTGACGGCTTCCTCTTGCGATACAGTACCATTGTTTGGCGTTGAGTTTTGGTTTTTTTGCGCTTGCTGGGCGGCTTGCTTTTTGAGCGACTTGCGAGTGGCGTCAATCTGCGAGACGTAGTAGCGCTCGTAATACTGCTGATAATATGTTTGCCAGGCGGTGTGGTATTTTTGCCAAGAAGCATCATGTGTAGCAGGCGTGGAGCTCTGGTTCATGGTGCGGGTATACGGGTTTTTGTCTGGGTCGACGGCGCCGGGGCCGGCCGTAACGTTGCTGGACTGTGCACTATCAGCGATGGTGCCAGATGGCTGCGGATAGGTGTTTGTTTGCGGCGAGTGCGAGTTCTTTTGGAGCTCCTCGGCCTGTTTAGGCGGCTTTTTTGCGTTAGAATTTGGCTGCTGGCCAGCTGCAGCAGTAGCGTGCGGATCGTTTTGAATAATCGAACTGATCTGTTGGCGGACAATATCAGCCGCTGCCGACCGGTGCTGGTCGGTTAGTGCGCTGTGATGAGGCGCTCCGTCTCTGGGCGGAACGGTTAATGATGAACGATCGTCTGGCTTCATACTTTCTATGCTAATTATAGCGTAATTAGCGGTTATTTACTAGTTAGCTCTGGTCTGTTACAATGAAAATGTACCTTTTCTGCCGCGGTGATGGAATTGGTAGACATGAGAGACTCAAAATCTCTTGAGCATTAGCTCGTGCCGGTTCAAGTCCGGCCCGCGGTACCATAAGATAGACGTATGTGGGCGTCTTTTTTTGATGCGCTTACCCCTGTTATGGTAGCGGCGTAAAGCATAAGTAACAATATTATGCAAAAGTGTTGACATAATTAAAAGTTTATGCTACAATGGCATCATAAGCGTGGAATAATGCACGCAGGGAGGAAATCAATGAAACTATCAATTAAGAATCTGGCGATTGTCGGCGCGGTTATAGCTGCTATCGCTGGCGGAATCTGGTTGGCTAAGCCATCAGAAGCATCTGTCTGTGACGGATGGATTAACGTGATTACTTGCGGTACGCCAAGTCATCAAGACCTTAAAAATGTTTACTACGGACGCAGCGATATCAAAGCGTTGTATCAGTGGAACAACATAAATGATGCCATGATTGAAGGTAAAGGTATGAAGAACGGTACCGTTTACAAGGACGGCCGGATCGTTGTCGATGGCCAAGTTGTGGCAACTAACGCCAAGACCGTTCAGCGTAATACGCGCTACCCAGGCTCGTCATACGGCCGCGAGACGGTTGGCGGACATTCGTTCTACAAGTTTACGACTCAGAACAGTTTTGTCTACAATCAGTTTGATGCTTTCGTCTGGTTTGATGAAAACGGCAAGTTTATCGCAGCCATTATCAAAGATTGCGGTAACCCAGTCTGGGGTGATGCAACCTGGAAACCGAAAGATATCCAAGTCTGTGATCTTACCAGCAAGAAAATCATCACCATCAAAGAGACTGAGTTCAACAGCAGCAAACATTCCAAAGATATCAACGATTGTAAAGAAATCAAGGTCTGCGACCTGACTAGCAAGCAAATCGTAACTATCAAGGAAAAAGAGTTCAATAGCAAGAAGCACTCGAAAGATATCAACGACTGTAAAGAAATCCAAGTCTGCGACCTCTCAACCGATACTATCATTACTATCAAAGAGAAAGAATTTGACAGCAAGAAGCACTCTAAGAATTTCGCTGACTGTAATAAGGTAAAGGTTTGCGAACTCGAGACTGGTAACATCATCACCATCAAAGAGACCGAGTTTGACAGCAAGAAGCATTCCAAGAATGAAGCAGACTGCGACAAGGTGAAAGTTTGCCGCATCGCTGACAAGAAAATCGTCGAAGTTACCCGCAAAGAGTCAAGCGATAGCCAGTACACCACTGACATGAGCAAGTGTGAAGAAACTCCAGCGACTCCACCGGAAACTCCAAAAACGCCAACCCCATCAAATCCAGTTGAGTTGCCAAAGACTGGTACCGGCGAAGTAGTCGCCTCGGTGGTCGGCCTCGGCGGTCTAACCGCAGCAGCCAGCGCTTACATCGCTAGCCGCAAACGCCTCTAGTTAATCCCCCCAGCTAGAAACAATCCGCTCTGAAATATCAGGGCGGATTTGTTTTGTTGGATTATTTAGAGAGAAGACTGGCGGTGATAGCCTCAAGCGGCCGCGACGGATTCCAAATATAATAGACGCTAGCACGCGCTGCTACCGTGCCGCGCCAGATGCGCATCGGATCGTTCCATGGCATGGTGGTGACCTCCCCGCTGTGAGCAGTAACGAGCGTGTCTTGATGCAAGGTGGTAATGGTAATTGGGTATGTCACGGTGAATTTGTGCAAAGCTTCGACTAACTGCAGCAACTGCATACTGAAAGTCAAAATTTTGGGATAATAAAGCGTGCGAAAAAGTTTTTGCAGCTGCGCGAAACTCAAAATTAACACAGTGTTTGGGCGTGCTGCTAGTGTAGCGGAGTCGTTGCGTACTAGATCTGCGGCGTCGCGGGTGACAACTGCTGGGCCTTGATAGTCGCGCAGCAGCTGGCTGTAGACAATCGCTGTTTGGCTGTTGCGCCCGGCGTCGCCTATTAGCAGTAAACCATCGCTCCACGCACTAAGCGCACGTAGTTCACTAATAGACTCTTGAGCTAAACCGCCGCTAGGATTGCTAGGTGCGTAAGCAACGCCAGTCATGGTGCGCGGCAAGGTGTTTTTAAGGACATCTGGCAACAAGGCGCGAGCTTCCCCTACTCCGCTAGCCAGCGCTGTCGAGTAAGCTTCGGCGACGCCGGCAAAGCCGAGTTTGTTGCCGCCGATAATACCGAGTTTGCCGGCGCGCGAGCGCTGTTCGGGCTTATTCCATTCAATATCGGGAAAGAGCGGCTGTTCGGGTGTTTGGCGCTGCCAATATGCTAATTCCATGAATGTATTGTAGCGCGAAAAGTGCGGACATACCAGCTCAAGCGCTTGCCGCAGCCGCCGGGCTAGCGTACAATTTAGGCTATGGAAAAACACATAGCCGAGCATTATCAAACTATATCTCAGCGCCTAGCGGCGGCCAAGTCGAAAACTGATCTGGCGGAATTGGCGCACTATCACCGCACGCGCGTGCAAGAATTTCAGCACGAGCGGCTGATTCATCTGTTGGTGACATTTTTCTTTGCTGGGCTGTTTTTAGCGTCTCTGGCGGCATTTTTGGCAACCGCGGCAATGGGGCTGGCGATGAACTGTTTGCTGGGATTATTGTCGCTAATTTTGTTTGTGCTAGAATTGGCTTACATTCGACATTATTACCAACTAGAGAACGGCGTGCAGCGGCTGTACGAGTTAACGGTAGCGATCGAAGAAAAACGTTTTGCCAAAGACCGGATTTGATCAAGCTGGCGAGTCAGTTGCATTTGCTTGCCGGACGATTTTTTCGATAATATACCTATCTCTTGGCTCGAAATCGTATTCTTTTACAGTTGCAATGCCGTTTTTGATAGCGATATCTGGCAGCGTAACGCGCCCCTCTGGATAGCCGCGGACTTTATCTTGATCGATTCTAAATGCGCCTTGATTATTCTTTGCGGCTATTAGTTTAACGGCTTGAGCGAAAATATCGATGTGCGACGTCTCGAATCTGCTGAATAAGTTGTTGAATGTAACTTTACCTAGGATTTCGTCTGATTCTTTATCAATGCCGAACCCTAATTCTCCAATCTCGAATAAGATAGGTTCGAATATGTCGATGTTTTCCATCAAGTAGCGGTTATTGCTGAGTATTCTGCCATCGGCATAGACTTTAGTTGTATCTCCGCCGCTTCTGGTTATATTCCAAGTATAGACAAGTTTGTCGTACGAGCCGATAGACGTGTTGCTTGGCAACGATGATTTGATTTCGTTAAGATTGGCGGCATTCATCTCAACTTTGCAGTCAAGGTAATGATAATATAGAGTACGCTGTCCGTTCGCTGTTTTGTTTTTCTCTGATTTCTCTAGTACTCTAGCTGAAATTTTGGCTTTGAAATTAGACTCTTTAAGCTTATCGAATAGCGCCGGGAGTTTTTCGGGAATTTTGTAAAACACGTTAGCTTCCGAGTCGGTGTTGATTGCGCCGTCGCCCTGCTTCTGAGTTATTGCAATGAAGTTTTGTTGCGGCCATTCTCGGATCGGCGAGATAACGTCGGCGATTTTCTTTACTGCGATGACAGTTTGATCTTTAGGGTAATCCGGCTGAAGCGTTATTTTGTAAGTACCTTTTTTGTTGCCAAAAAAGTCCTCTACGATGTCTGATAATTTGAGGTCGACTTTCTCTACGCCCGGTATTTGGCGTATTTGTTCGGCGCAATCATTTAGCTGTCCGAAAGAGCTTACTGGATTTTGCGAAAATGTTTCGGATAGCCCGTAAATGACGCCAATAGATATTAGTATTACGAAGAGCATTGCGAATGGCGAAACTATCAAGGCAATCGCCAGGAGTATCTTGTTTGGTTTCTGCGAAGAATACTGCTGATATTGCGGCTGTGGTGAAGCGTATTGAGGTTGGTTTTGCGGCGGATACTGCTGCGGGTATTGCTGATATTGCGGTTGCTGCGGATATTGCGTTTGTTGAAGTGGTTGCTGCGAGTTGTTTTCTGGAGGCATAAGACTACCTTACTATTTATATTATTTCAATACTTACTGGGCAGTGGTCGCTGCCCATTTGTTCGGCGTGGATTTGCGGATTTTTGATACGCTCAGCGATTTCGCGCGATGCCAGCCAATAGTCGATCCGCCAACCGACATTGCGCGCCCGGGCGTTGGCCCAGTGCGTCCACCAGGTATACACCCCGGTCTTGTCAGGGAAAGCCGCCCGGAAGGTATCGACAAACCCGGCGTCCAGATAATTCTGAAAGCCTTCCCGCTCCTCGTCAGTGAAGCCGTGCTTGCCGACATTAGACTTAGGATTTGCCAGGTCAATTTCTTGATGCGCCACGTTCATATCGCCGCAGTATAGTACCGGCTTGACTAGTTCCAGTTCCTCCAGATAGGCCAGCACTGCCGGATCCCATTGTTCATGGCGCAGACTCAGCCGGCTCAAATCCCCCTTTGAATTCGGCGTATAACACGTTACCACCCAGAAATCGTCGAATTCGGCAGTGATGATGCGCCCCTCGTCGGCGGGATTGCCATACTGATCGCCGGTCAGATTGAACCGCTCAATGATATCCGGCGGCAATCCGTCGCGCCAATGCAGCGGCCGGATTTTCGAGAAAATCGCCGTGCCGGAATAGCCCTTTTTGGCCGCTGAATAGAAATGCTCGTGGTACTCTGGCAGATCAATTTCTACCTGGTCGCGGGCAGCCTTGGTTTCTTGCAGGCATAAGATATCCGGATCGTAGGTTTGCAGGAAGCTGGCAAACTCACCCTTATTGATGACGGCGCGGATGCCATTGACGTTCCAGGAAAATAGCTTCATATAGTTATTATAACGTAAAATCGCCGTGGTGCTAGCGGCGAGATGTCTCGTCTCACTGCTAGCACCGCTCACTCATTTTGTGAAGTGTTAACTCTGGAAAGATGCATCCAGTCGGCGGATGTGCTAATATTTATAGGTATGAAGGTCCTGATAGTAAGCGAAGTATATCGGCCTGGTGTCGGCGGTGTACAGACAGCACTGGATACACTGATTACTGGCTTGAAGGCAGCTGGCGACGAGGTGACGGTGCTGACTGGTTCGCCGGACGGTTTATTTAGCCATTTCACAGAGGTAGATGAAATAAACGGCGCGAAAGTATTGCGATTGCCAGCGGTAAAATGGATTGCTAATCGCGACAACAACCGGGTGGCATTCTTGCCGAAAAGATTCGTGCGGCGGTACTTTCGACAGAATCAGCCGGATATTATTCATCTGATGACGCCAATTTCGTGGCTGCACCAGGCAGTCATTCGCCAGGCTAGGCGGCGGCAGATTCCAATCGTCACGACTAATCACACGATGGCGCTGAATCTCGTGATGAATGCCAAAAACAAAACTATTGCCCGCTGGTTTGTCCGAGTAGTTGAAGGTAAAATGTGCAAGCTGGTTAATCAAACCGCCTATATGACGGCGCCGACGCGTGCGGCATTAGCGACTACGCCAGCGATTCATATACCAACGAAAGCAGTTTCTAACGGTGTCAATGCGGTATTCTATACACCAGGTAAGGCTGACGAGAAGCTCTTGCAGCGTTTTGCGATTGATGCGTTGCGGCCGGTGGTGGCCTATGTTGGGCGGCTTGACGGCGAGAAGCGGATTGACTTGCTGATTGCCGCGATGGAACGCTTGAAAACTGATGTGCAGTTGGTGATCATTGGTAAAGGCTTAATAGAAAAGCAACTGCGAAGTCAAGCAGCTAGCCTGGGTGATCGCTGTATTTTTACTGGTTTTGTTAGCGACGAGGAAAAGCGCGCTTTATTGCGGCGAGCAGATATACTCGCGATGGCTAGTCCTGCCGAGCTGCAATGTATTGCGGCGCTAGAAGCGCTGGCTTGCGGTACGCCAGTGGTGGTGTCTGATCAGGTTGCTCTGCCCGAGTTATTGGACGGCGGCAAGAATGGAGCCAGCTTCCATTATCCAGACGTCAACGATCTAGCGCGTAAAATCGATGGATTGCTGAATGATGAGCCGCGCCGGCGCCAGATGAGCCGGGACGCTCGCCAGTGGATTATTGATAACCATACTTATGAACGCACTGTTGATCAATACCGCGAACTGTACGCCGAAATCGTGAAAACTTACTCGTAGGCTTATAAATTGTGGATAGGATAAACAGTTAGACGAGCTTATTTTGTTGTCTTTTTCTGTTTGCCGCCCATTTCGTATTCGTAAATGCGCTTCGTGACGCGCAGTCCGTGCGTGTAGCGGTAGAGTTCGCCGTATATTCCTTTGAATACCTGACGTAGCGAATTATTCTGATAGCGGCGGTCTAAGGTGCGGTAGGTTATCTTGATGATGCCAGTTTTGTATTTCGCTCGTTTTGCCTTGAGTATGAAATCATAATCCTCCATGATATAAAGGGACGTATCAAAGCCGTTTATTGCATCAAAAACTTCGCGCGCGGCATACAAGCAACTGAAGCCGATCGGCCACGGTGTGTGCTGCATCAGGCGCGCGTAGGCGTTCATCATGTATGCTCCAGCACGGATACCGAATTTGTTTGACTGCATCCGCTGAAGGAAACTGCCTACTTGAAGGTGCTTTTTGTTGATTTGCTTTTCGAATTCTTGCAAAAAATATTCTGGAAAAGTCAGATCGGCATCAGCAAAGATGAGCATGTCGCCTGTTGCCTTGCTGACACCGCGATTGCGAGCGTGCGCAAGGCCTACTTGGGTTGCGGCAGCGGTTTTTAACGGGAGTTTTTTGGCGTATGTCTTGGCTCGAGTTATGGTGTCGTCGGTGCAATTCGAGTCTACTACGATCACTTCGTCTGCTGGGCGCGTTTGTCGGACTAGCGAGTCCAAGAGATTCTCGACGACGCCAGCCTCGTTCTTGCAAGGAATAATGATGCTAATTTTCATAAAACTAGTATAATGGTATTGTGTCCGAAATTCCAACTTTGAGAGAATTATACGATGAATTAGGCTGCCGGGACCAGACGGTCGACGGCGTTTGCTGGCTTGAGTGTAATACTGGCGCCGATCAAACTGCGATTCTGTTCCACGGCGTAACTGGCGGCAAGATCGATATGGTGCCGCTAGCCAAGCGGTATGTTAATTTTGGCTATGCCGTGTACGCGGTAGATTTGCCAGGACATGGCGGCTCAGTATGTCCGCAACTAAATAGCTATGATGATTTAGCTGATTGGTTCACGAATGCTCTGACTCGCATAGGTCGGACTCCGGATGTGATAATTAGCAATTCATACGCTTCGTCTATGGTTTATCATGCGCTGCGCACCGAGAAAATTCCTAGAAATACAAAGGTTATTATGGCTTGTCCGACGCCCAAAATGACGCTAGTCGCAGACACTATGCAACTGCTATCCAATTTATTATTAAATGCTAGATTTGGCTGGGCTATCTATAACAGTAGGCCGATACAAATTTTTCGGACCAATGTCCTGATAAAGAGCCGTAATCACGAGGCGTATCGTTGGCTGCTCGAGTCTGAGAGTTATAAGAAAGCCACTGTGGGTTTGCGAGATTCTGAAAAATTGACTACCTTACTCTATCGTCAGAACCCGTTTGTCTCTGGCATACCGCGTGCTGACCAGCGGCGGGTTACGGTAATTCTTGGCGGCAAAGATAATGTTGCTAATTCAAGGGCAAACGATATCATGCTAAGATTGATGCCAGAAGCACGGTTTATAAACTCGCCAGGCGCTGGTCATATTCTACAGTTTGAGGCAATAGACTCTTATCCTGACGTTTAGCATAGGTAGTGCTTCATGGTATAATAAGAGTTAGTTATGAGAATCGCTTTTTTTATTGACGATTACCTGCCGTCGGTGCATGGCGTGGCAACATCGACTTTGAATTATAAGCAGGCTTTGGAGTCGCTTGGGCATGAGGTTTTTGTGGTAGCGCCAAAATGCGAAGGCTACGAAGATCACGACGATCACGTCATTCGCTTGCCATCAGCCAAGAATTATGTTTTTGATAAGCGTGAAATGGCGGTTATTTACCCTGGCCTAGCCAGGAAACTCGATGAATACCAGTTCGATATCGTGCATAGCCAAATGCAATTTTATATGGGCGTACTGGCGCACAGCGTGGCTAAGCGGCAGAATATACCGCATGTGACGACCATTCACACGCTTTATGTTGAATTAGTTAATGATTATCCGTTTATGGTGACTTCCGGCTTGATTGCGGCGACAGCGGCGTTTCCGGTAGTGTTGCGAACAAGGCCGATTTTGCCGAAAGCCTCGCGCGAGCAGCTGCGTTCAATGAGCAAAAGTACTATCAAAGACATCATGTCGCGCCAGGGCTGGCGACTGATGGCGGCGTTTGCTAATAAGTGCGATGCTTGTATTGCGCCGTCGAAACACCTCGAGCGGATGCTGATCGAAGATGGCGGCTTGACGGTGCCATGCTACGTTTTCCCGAACGGTATCGACACCAAACGCTATAAAAAAGCGTCGGCGGCTGATTCGCCAATTGAAAAGCGTCCGGGTGAAAAGTTCATTATTTCGGTGGCGCGGCTAAGCCCAGAGAAGCGCCAGCGGACTTTGATTGAGGCTATGCCGCATATCCGCGATAAAAAAGTCAAGCTGGTCTTGGTTGGCGGCGGCCCGTATGAAGAGGAGCTTAGGCAGCGCGTTGAGGAGTTGGGCGTCGGTGATCGAGTAATTTTCGCTGGTATGCGTTCGGGCGACGAGGTAGCGGCGATGCTCAAGCAAGCTGACGTGTTCTCGCTGGCGTCGTATCATTTTGATAACCAGCCAATGACTTTTCTAGAGGCGGCGGCTAGCGGTTTGCCGATTGTTTACTGCGACGAACGGATGACCGAGGCTTTGACTGAGCGCAACGCTGTCTTGACTGATGGCATTGAAGGCAAAGATTTCGCAAAAGTATTTAATGATTTGTTCGCACACCCAGAGAAAATCGAGGAGTTGTCGCGCGGCGCGTTGAGCGTTGCCAAGAAGTTTGATTCGACGGCGATGGCCAAAAAGATGGTTGAATTATACGAAAGTTTAATTTCATCGCATCAAGTACTTGAAGAAGAATAGTAGCAGTTCAGGGCGTGAGATTCGGCGTATTCGGCGCGGCTAAAATTTGCGCAAAATGCGGCTATGTTCGCGTTCTAGATCGCGCTGCTTGATAGTTTGGCGTTTGTCGTAGCGTTTCTTGCCCTTGCCTAGAGCAATGACTAATTTGATATAGCGTCCACTAGTAAGCAGTTTGGTTGGAACGATGGTGAAGCCTTCTTTTTTGCGAGCAGCTAATTGGTCGATTTGGCGACGGCTGGCGAGCAGTTTGCGTACACTGGTGTCGACAGTTCGCGCATTTGGTTGGCCGCGCTCGTTCTGCCGCAAGCTGAAACTAGCGTTGTTGAGCCACAGCTCGCCGCCGCGTATCGTGACATACGAGCCTTTGAGTTGGACGTGGCCTTCCCTGGCGGCTCGCACTTCAAGCCCGGTTAAACTAAGCCCAGCCACGATCTCGTCACCCAGTTCATAATCGAATCGTGCTCGACGGTTAACAATCGTTTGAGTAGCTAGCTTTTTTGTCTTAGCGCTAGATTTCTTAGACATATGTTAATTATAACAGGTTTATTGTTCTGGCGGTGTGTAGGTACCGTTCTCCAAATCGTGTGCACCTGGCATGAGACTAAGTATATGCAAGGCTCTTGATTGACTAGCTTGAGCTGCAGGGTGACGGTTTGTCCTTAATTTTGCAGCGACACCGATTATTTTGAGCAGGTTTGGATAAGGTATCGCTACGCGGGAAACGTTCTCGTGACACCTGCTCAGTGCGTATGTTAATTGCGCAGCTAATTCTAGTTTTTGGTCGTCATCAAGATCTTGGTAAATATTGTCGAGTAATTTATCGATCTGTTCTAAATATGCATTTACGTCTTTTTGCTGTTCTGGCAAAGCTTTGATTTGCTGTATGGCGTCGTCTAGCTGTTCTCTAAGGCGGTCTTTTTGCGTAGTGCCGCTAAATATATCATAAACTGGAGCTTTTTCAGACGAGCCTGGTTCTTCTTTCTGCTCACTTCCTCCTCTCAAAAACGACGCATAAACCACCTTTCCTATATCTCGTGGAGTTCTACCATTAATGTAAGGAGCAATATCAATAACCTCAGCTCCCTTGCTCCCGGAAGGATCTCTATCCATCCTTTAATTATATCACAAAATACGCATAATTTCAATGCTTTATCGCTATATTTATGATACAATAACTCAATGATAGCTGATATCCGCATTACCGAGAAGAGTTTTGGTAACAAACGGCTGATGAGCGACGTTAAATTCAGCGTCAATGACGGCGAGAAAGTCGGGCTGGTTGGTCGTAATGGCGTTGGCAAATCGACGCTATTTGGCATGTTGGCGGGGACGGATAGCGACTACAGAGGATCGGTTGTTTTTCGGCGCGGCAGCACGATTGTAGCGACGGCGCAGGAACACCATAGTTTGGGTGATATTACAGTGCTGGAATATATCCTGCGCGGGCTGCCGGAATATGCGCGGCTGCGGCACATTTTGACGACTTATCCAGCGGCGATGGGTAGCGATATGCGCAAGATCGAGGAGTACAGCCAGGCGTTGGAACGCTTTGGACAGAAGGATTTTTATCGCGTTGAAGAACTGGTGGCTGAGGAATTAAAAAATTTCCAGATGGAAGGTTTTGGCGAGCGCCAATTGGCGGCTTTGAGCGGCGGGCAGAAACGCTTGGTCGAAGTTGTGAAAATCATGCATGCGCAAGCGGATCTAGCATTGATTGACGAGCCGACTAATCATATGGATTATATTGCCAAGAAGCAGTTTATTGATTGGATGAAAAGCGCCCGCCAAGCGATGTTGATCATCACTCATGACCGCGATGTGCTGGCAGAGGTTGATCGAATTGTTGAGCTGCGCGATGGCGCATCAGCGAGTTATCGCGGTAATTATGATGATTATTTGCGCCAAAACGCCTCAGCGACAGGCAATGCCATGCAGGATTACGAGCAAACCGAACGGCGGATTGCTAATTTGCGCGACAAAGTTCTGCAATTTCGCCGCTTGAAAGAAAAAGCCCGCGATCCTGGCACGATTGCGCAATTCAAGCGGCGCGAGAACCAAGCAGCGGCCGAGTTAGAGAAACTGGAGAAAATCGACAAGCCGACTTTTTGGATTGACAGAGAGAATGTGGCGCAATTGGATTATAAAGTAGCTGATCGCTATCAAAAATTCAAAGCTCGCAACATTCGTTTGAATATGCGAGACGGCGCTATGCGTTCGCAGCGCAAGCTTGTCGAAGCTCGCGATTTGGCGCTAGGTTTCGATGAGCGGATTTTGTTTGAAGGTGTTAATATCGATTTGCGCGAGGGCGAAGCTATTGAACTGCGCGGCCGCAATGGTGCTGGCAAGACGACGTTGATTCGGGCGTTGATGGCAAATGCGTCCTTTAGCGACGCTTCCTCTGGCCGGCTTCGTAAAACGGCTCAAGCCCCGCCCCAGCTAGCTCAGGCTTTGATTAAGAATACTGCTCAATCTGCCCCGATCGTTTACGCTGGCTCTCTCTATCTCGATCCACATATTCGCGTTGGCATTTACGAGCAAGAGATAGCGGCGACTTATCTGAACTTGCCGCTGGCGCGAGCGATTGAGCAGATGTATCTCGATCGCGGGCTGAAAATTAATGATACTAAAATCCGCCAGCTGATGGGCGATTATCTTTTTGTTGAGAGCGACGGCGCGGTGCCCTTGGCTAGCTTGAGCGGCGGGCAAAAAGCTCGGTTTCAGCTCATTAGCATGCTAGCAAATGAGCCGCAATTGCTCATTCTAGACGAGCCGACCAACCACCTGGATTTGCCTTCAATTGAGGAGCTGGAAGCGGCGCTCGAGCGCTACGCTGGCGCAATTTTGTATGTTAGCCACGACGATTATTTTCGGCGCAAAATCGGCGGTTCGGTTGTTCAGATTGGCAGCTAACGGACTGCTTTTCCTGAACACGCTCTTGTTTTGGTGTATATCAGGGCTAGGACGTATTTATGCAAAATTAATTTGAATAATCGCCGCCAGTTACGTTGAAGTATTCCTCGAGAGTCTTGATCTCGCGCTTTTTCATGTCTTGAGCGGTTTCGCGGCCGACGTAACGCCAGTGCCAAGCTTCGACGACATAGCCGGTGATATTTTTGGCGTTGTCAGGATAGCGCTGGATGAAGCCGTACTCGGCGGCGTGCTCGGCCAGCCACTTGTATGTTGGCGTAGTAGCGAAGCACTGCAGGACGCAATTGTCAGCCTTGAGGTCGACAGCTAAGCCAGTTTGGTGTTCGCTGCAGCCTGGCCGAGCGCTAGACGAGTCGGCTTCTTTCTGGTTGCTATGTTTGACCCAATAGTCATAAGTTTCGACTTGGTCGTTGTAAGATCGGTAGCCGCTAGTCGAGGCTAACGGCATTTTTACTTGCGCTGCAGCGGCTTTCATGGCGTTGTATTGGGTGGCGGCCTCTTTGCGTAAGGATATCCCCTTTTCGATAGGCGCCAAATCATTCGGCTGCCAAGTTTTTGGCTCGAAGCAGTGCTTTTTGTTAATAACAATGATCGTGCTGTTGTAGTCTTTTAAGACTTTCTTGCGGAGGGCGGCTTTTTCGGCCCAAACTTTTTGCTGGGCGGCAGCGAGCTTGTCGGCGGTTTCCTGCTCTTTGGCCCTGATGTCTTTAGCGGTTTTGTAATAATCTAGCCCAGTGAAGGTAGCTAGACCTAATGTCGCTGAAAAAGCTAGCGTAATCACAAGCACGCTAAACTTATGCTTATTCAAAAATTCACCCTTCATAATTTATAATTCTATTCTACCACAACTAAGCGTCAGCGGTATAGAAATCTTTGTGAGTTGATTGGTTAAAGCCGTGATGATGGTCGAGTAGTATCAATGATGCTGCGTCTATATTTTCCTATAGCAATACCGCCGCCAGCAAAAGCTAAAGCGACGAGCGTATATACGACTTTGATGATAAATGTGGCGCTATAGTAGTTGCCACAGTAGTTGCGTAGCGTAAAATACCATCCTAATCCAGCAAGTATGAGGCAAACAAAAACCCGCGCCACGAGTTCACCATGACACGGGTTTGAGTACGGGCTCAATGGTCGGGGTGACTGGATTTGAACCAGCGACCTCACCGTCCCGAACGGTGCGCGCTACCAAGCTGCGCCACACCCCGACACTTAGCCTATTATATCCTAGGCGCCGGAGTGTGTAAACTATTTAGTTAGTCAACGACTTCTACGCCCATGCTGCGAGCGGTACCAGCAACTACCTTGACGGCGCCATCTAAGTCAATAGCGTTGAGCTGATCCATCTTGGTTTTGGCGATTTCTTCTAGTTGGGCGCGAGTGATTTTGCCGACTTTATCGACGTGCGGCTTGCCGCTGCCTTTTTGGATGCCGATAGCATTGCGGATCATGTCGTCGACCGGCTGGCCCAAGCAGTTCCAGGTGAAAGTGCGGTCTTCGTAAACTTGAATGTGTACGATGACATCCTTACCCATCATGCCTTTGGTGGCTTCGTTGAATGGATTGATAAAGTCCATCATGTTCAAGCCCCACTGGCCGAGCGTCGAGCCAACTGGAGGTCCGGCAGTCGCGCGGCCGGCCGGAATACGTAACTTCAAGTTACCGATAATTTTCTTTGCCATAATTTTCCTTTACTAAATATATTGAGAAGCTGATATTTAGTGCGTAACTGCTATAGTATAGCGTGTTTTACGAGATTACGCAAGCTAAAGCTCTGCGAGTTGTACGGTTTTGCAGGGCGGCAACTCTCTTGCTGTGATAAGAATTTTGCTTGGCGGCCTAGACTTTTTTGACCTGCAAAGCGTCAAGCTCAACTGGCGTGTCGCGGCCGAACATGCTGACCATGACCTTGAGAGTGCCTTTGGCAGCGTCAATCTCGCTAACGGCGCCGTCGAAACCTTTGAAGGGCCCGTCGATGATATTAACTACTTCTCCTTCTGTGAAGTCGATTTGGTGTTTTGGATCCTCGATGTTCATACGCTTTTTAATTTTGGTAATTTCTGCTTCGGAAACTGGAGTTGGCGATGTGCCGCTGCCGACAAAGCCGGTAACGCCTGGCGTGTTGCGGACGATATACCAGGTTTCGTCGGTTAATTTCATCTCGACCAAGACATAACCCTGAAAGATGATGGCGTTGATGATTTTGCGCTTGCCATTTTTGATTTGGACTTGCTTTTCTTTCGGCACGATGGCGTCAAAAATTTTATCAGCCATGTCGATAGTTTGAGCGCGCTGGCGGATGCTTTCAGCGACTTTTTCCTCGTAGCCGCTGTAAGTATGGATAGCATACCATTGCCGCGAGCTGTCATAACGATTTGATTTTGCCATAAGATCCTTTCTACTTTGTTCCCATGATTAGTTTGAATAGCCAGGCGAAGCCATAATCCAGCAAGATAATGACCAGAAACAGCGCTGCGGTAAAAACGATCAGCGCGCCGACCATACCCCAAGTCGAGCGGCGGTCTGGCCAGCGGACTTGCTTGATTTCTTGCCAGGCGCCGCGGAAATAACCAGTGATGGCGCTGAGCGGATTGCGGCGGCTTTTTGAGTTTTTAGGACTGCTGGCGGCAGTTTTGGCCTTGGCGCTAGACTTAGTAGTTTTGGCGCTAGATTTTTCGGTTTGCGCGCGGCCAGCTAATTCTTTGGCGGTCGCCAGGATGCTCGGCTTTTTTGGCTTTGTAGCTTTGTCACCGGCAGTAATGCGAGTAATATGGCTTTGTGATTTTTGCTTTGATTTACCTTTTGCGGATTTTGCCACGATAGTGTTTCCTCCCAAATTAAATAGCCTGGTATGTCCCAGACTGTCAAGTTAATTATACGACTGCCGAGCGAAAATAGCAAGCGATTTCGCGTCTTTTCTAAAGCGCTAAGACTTAATTTTTTTCACAGCGGGCAATGAAAAGCTGAAAGTCGAGCCGTGATTGAGGCGGCTTTTGAGTTTGATCTCGGTTTTGAGTTTGAGAGCTAGTTTGGCGACAACGTAAAGACCAAGCCCAGTACCGCTAGTTTCGCGGGTGCGATAATCTTCGCTGCGCCAGAATTTTTGGTATAAGTGTGCTTGGTCGCTGCGACTGATGCCGATGCCAGTGTCTTTGACGGCAAAATTGATGGTGTCGTTTTCGCCGGGCTTGACGATGATGGTAACGCCGCCCTTTTCGGTGTAGCGGATGGCGTTGGTGATGAAGTTTTGCAGGATTTCTTTGAGGTAGAGGCGGCTTTGGCTAACTTGGCCGATTTGCGGCGCGATATCAATGTCAAAGGTTAGTGATTTGTCGGCGGCTTGCGGTGCGTATTCGGCGTACAGTTCGTCGATTAGCGATTGGACGTCAATATTCTCTGGCTCGTCAGCGACACCGCGTTCAGCACGGCTCAAGGTTGAAAGATCGTTGACCATTCGCGCCAAAAATATAATTTGTTCGTGAGCAGTGCTGATGCCATTGATTAATCTTTCTTTTGGAATGTCGGGGCGTTTAATCATCAGCGAGACATTGCTCAGCGATCCTTCGGCGATAGTTATCGGAGTGCGCAGCTCGTGGCTGACAACCGAAATAAATTCGTCGCGCTCGTCGTCGAGAGATTTTTGCTTGGTGATATCGCGCAAGATGATCACATAGCCATCGTCACTGACGCTGTTGGTACTGCGAATTGGCGAGTATGTTGCGCCGAGGCGAATGCTTTCGTTGGATATTCTGGCAGTTAGATCGTCGCGGTATTGCGTAGTTTTGGCGGAA
>JABCOL020000016.1 GCA_013333625.2 Candidatus Saccharimonadota bacterium
ATTATCGCCATAATTTTCCAGAATTGATTGCAGTAAATTACGGTCGGCTGGGTCTAATCCCAGCTCGTCCACTTCCAGCATTTCCAAAGCACTCGTTGTTGTTTTCACATCAATTATGCCATCACCATTGACGTCGGCATAGTCGCGCACGCGCTTGAGCAGGCGATTAGCAATGCGCGGCGTCAAGCGGGCCCGCGTTGATAATAAGTTTGCTGCTTCATGCCGAATCGACGATTCCAGGATGGCCGCGCTCCGCGTCACAATTTTAGCGATATCCTCTGGCTCGTAGAATTCCAAGCGGTAAATATGCCCGAATCGATCGCGCAGCGGCGCTGCCAGACTACCCGTCCGCGTCGTCGCGCCAATCACCGTAAACCGCGGCAGATCCAGCCGGATTGACCGAGCTGCCGGGCCTTTACCGATGACGATATCCAGCTTGAAATCTTCCATGGCCGAATACAAAATCTCCTCCACCGCCCGACCGAGTCGATGGATCTCATCAATGAACAAAATATCGCCGTCTGCCAAATTGGTCAAAATTGACGCCAAATCACCCGCCTTTTCAATGGCCGGGCCGCTGGTGATGCGTAAGTTCGTGCCCATCTCGTTAGCGATCACCGTCGCCATGGTCGTCTTGCCCAGTCCTGGAGGGCCGTACAGCAGCACATGGTCAAGCGGCTCGCTACGCTGTTTGGCAGCGGCAATCGCCAATTTCAAGTTCTTCTTCAGTCGCTCCTGCCCGACATACTCGCTAAAACTCTGCGGACGCAAACTCACCTCAATCCGCTGCTCCTCGGCGTCGTCGTCATGCGAACTGGTATCGACTATTCTTTGAATTGCCATTACAGCCCCTTGTAATACTCTCTTACCATCTCTGCCATTAGTACTTGCCGCTGTTGCAAGAATTCATCATAATCATCAGCCTCGGCTCGCAATAATATTTTTGGAACAGCGTTATCTTCAAAGTTGTTTACCATTTCGGCTTTGTTAACGATATCGCTATGGTGATTATTCCCTCCGGATAGTATATCGCCCAGATATTCGCGCGGCGCTAAATCGCTAACTGAGATATTTATATCATTACGAAGATGCACAAAATTAGCAATCCGATTATATTTTGATTTATCATACCCGTGTTTAACTAAATAGTTCTTCGGAAAAATATGATGAATATCGTCGGTTGCTAAATCGCGCGCAATGTTGTTCTTTGATAAGAAACTCTGCTTTAACAGCTTATTCTGCGCCGCGATAAACATGTGCCAAAACGGATTATTGGTCGTCGGCTTATCGAATTCGTCCACCAGAGTTGAATTCCAAAATATATCTGATAATTCTTGCTCTTCAAGCGTTGCAACAAATTTTGCCATATCACCTGTAGATTGGATTCGTTTGATGTCCTGTTCAAATTGCGTTTCAAAACTGCCAGAATGCCGGCCCGTCATTAGCGAAATCGCTAACAACCGCCGCACCAGCGAATTGGCATCAGCATGGTTTTCGCCGATGTCTAACAGCCGCAAATACATCGCGTACGCATAATTAACCGCGTTGCGCGCAATCAGCATATTTGGTTCATCATAGCCGCTGCCGCGCAAAATATTCTGCACAAATTGTTTGAATTTGTTTTCATTAGTAAATTGGTACAAGCCTTTTTCTAGTTTTTGGAATGACAGATCGGCAATCTCTTTTTCGTCTTGCCGCGTTTCAAAATTACGCCCCGAAAGTAGCGACACCACATCGCCAAGTTTGCCTCGAGCAAACTGTGTCAATCCAACAACTCGGATAATGTCATTGTATGTTGGATCATACAAATCGTCTGTCTCATTTTTGAGCCAAGCAATCTTTGCAAAATAATCTGTTTTAGCGAATTCAGTATCATTCTGCGCTATGTCTTTGAATTGATCCGGAGCAGCCGATAGATGCGCAAAATAATCAATAAATTTGCGTAACCTCATACCCATTTCATCGCCCGGGTCCTTTTCGTACACAGCAATCTTGCTCATGGCAAAATCGGCATTGCTGAGATTGACGCCACTGGCATTAATGCGCACAAATATTTCATTGACTATATTTATATCAAGCGACGGACTAAGTTGAATCTCGCCAATCTGCTTATTTTTAATTTGAATAAGTCGATTAAGTCGCGCATTGACTTTCTGGCGGGTTGTTCCTGGGTTTCTGGCAACATATTCGTCGACAAACGTCAGCGTATCATAACCGTTGACCATCACCTCGGCAATATCGCCAATCCATTCCTTGCCTCGTTCAGTCGAGCTAGTACGTGTGCGAAACTCCTCGGTTAGAGGATTAAACGATATAGCAATCCGGCGCTTCTTGTATTTCTTATCAACAACATTCAGACCGCTGATTGCCGCTCTCAATGCCGTAATTCGCTGCTGGCCGTCAATCAAAATTCGCTTGCCCTGTGAAGTTGAGCCGTCTTTGAGTTTTACATCTGGATTTTGCCAGGTGATAATATATCCAACCGGGTATCCCTGATATAACGAATCCATCAAATCGCGTACCTGAGTGCTTGTCCACACAAATGGCCGCTGAATCTCCGGAATCGCAATCGCGCCGCTTTCCACCCAAGCCAGAATCGTACTAATCGGCGTTTGATTAAGAGAGAATTTTGTATCTTCCATGACTATCTAATTATATCGCACAAGCAAAATGTTTACGAATACCTTCATTATCTATCAGCTTTTCAACGCCATTGTCACCCGCTGCGCTGTCGGCAAATTGACGTCAACATTTTCCAGCGCTTTGGTAGCGTCCGCCAAGGTGTAGCCCAGCGCCATTAGCGCTTCCATTGCTTCGTCTGACGTGTTCAGCTCGGTTTGGACAGGCTCGTTTGCTCGGCCATAATGCGTCGGCAAGCCGACTTTGTCACTGAGATCAACCACCACGCGCTCGGCGGTTTTTTTGCCGACACCGACAGCTTTTTGGATAAATCCAGCGTCGCTGTTGGCGATGGCATTGCGCACTTGTTCCGCATCACCTAGGCTGAGGACAGCCAGCGCTGCCTTCGGGCCGACACCCTGCACGGTGATCAGCATTTCAAACAGCTTTTTTGCCGCTAGGCTCGAGAAGCCAAACAATTCTTCCGCTTGCTCGCGCACGTGGTGGTAGGTGTAAAATTTGGCATCCTGGCCCAAACTAACCGCCTCGAAATCGCCCGCCGCCACGCTGACTTCGTAACCGACGCCATGAACATCAATCACCACACTGCCCGCGCCAAACTTTTCAGCGATCACACCAGAAAGATGAGCTATCATAATCAGCTATGGCGACGTAGCGTTACCGCCAGGATTATTACTATTATTGCCGCCATTATTGCTACCGCCAGAATCGCCCGAGCTGCCACCACTATTATCATTTCCGCCAGCAGCCGCACAATTACTAGTATCTTTACTGTAGTTCACGCCGTCGATTTTACTTTTATCAACCATAACCACTGAGCCTGTCTTGAGATCACAAGCTGCCACTTTAGCATTTGTGCTTTTACAGTTAGCAGTGTCTTTCGAGTATTTTGTCGAGTTAAAGCTAACTTCGTCGATAGTTTCAACCTTGCCGGTAGAGAGGTTGCAAACAGTAATCGTCGGCGCCTTACAATTAGCGGTATCTTTTGAATATTTCGTCGAGTCAAACTTGTCCTCATCAATAGTTTCAACCTTGCCGGTAGAGAGGTTACAAACAGATACTTTATCTGGCTCGGAATTACACGATTCAGTCGGCAGCGCGCCGCTCATAAAGTACTCATTGTAGGTATTAGCGCCAGCTTTCGCCGCCAAGCCGCCCTTGTCTTTACAGACAGCGCGCTGAACAATACCGCTCGGCAGAGTGAATTTAACATCTGGCTTGCCTGACAATAGCGACGTCATCGTACTCTTCCAAATCGGCCCAGCCATGTCGCTACCACCGCTAATCATAGCCGAGTTATCATTATTGCCAACCCAAACACCAACAACGTATTGCAGATTATAGCCAATTGTCCAAGCATCGCGGTTGTCGTTGGTAGTACCAGTTTTAACAGCAACAGTATGATTACCATTAACCGTAATTGACGAACCAAAGATGCGTGCGCGAGTTGTCCTGTCGCTAAGAATATCTGAGATTAGGTAAGCCCCCTGAGCGCTAATAACTTGCTTAGACTTGCCCTCGTGTTTGTAGATTGTTTTAGCGTATTTATCGTCAATCTGAGTAATTTTAGTAATATCATATTGCTTGCCGCCATTAGCGAAAGCAGTATAAGCATGCACCATATCCTGCAAAGATGCCTCGGCTGAACCAAGCGCCAACGATAAGCCGTGATCTCCCTTCTTGATAGAGGAAATGCCCATACTGTTAGCAGCTGTTACTGAACGAGAAATGCCGTATTTTTGCATAACCTCAACGCTCGGGATATTAAGCGACCAGTTAAGCGCTTGACGTACCGTAGCACTACCGCCGCGGCTAGCTTCATTTTTATCGGCATCGCGCGGCACATAGCCGCCGCCGAAATCCTTAACTTTATCTTGCAAAATAGTCGCTGGCGTAATTACGCCGTCTGCCAATGCTGCCGCGTAATAAATTGGCTTGAAGCTAGAACCTGGCTGGCGCCTAGTCGTTACCATGTTAACCTTGCCCCATTTTTCATTATTATAATCAGCACTACCAACCAAAGCTCGAATTTCACCAGTCGTTGGATCAACGACAACTCCGCTGGCATTAGAGCCGCCCATTCGGTTAATATGCCTCATTTGCTTGTTAATGTTGTCTTTGAGGGTATTCTGCATATCAATATCTAGCGTCGTTGTGACTTGATAGCCAGAACGCATAACTTTTTCGTAACCATCTTTTTCGTAGCCGCCTTTTTTAGAACTATATTTATCGCTGAGCTCAGCCACCACCATTTCAGCAAAATGCGGCGCCACGCTATCATTCTGCGTTGACGGCGGTGCATAGGCCAATTGCTGGGCTAAAGCCTCTGTTTTTTGCGCTTCGGTGACGTAGCCTTCTTTTACCATTCGACTGAGCACTGTTTTTTGCCGTTCTTTAGCATATTCAGCACTGCCGCTAATCGGCGAGTAGCTGCTCGGTGCCGGCAATACGCCAACCAGCATAGCGCTTTCTGCCAGAGTTAGTTCTTTTGGTGTTTTATTAAAATAAGTCTTAGCCGCATCCTCTATACCAAAAGCGTTTTCACCAAAATATACTGAATTGAGATACATGTCGAGAATCTCGTCTTTGGAATAGTTTTGCTCGACAGCAATCGACATGAAGAACTCTTGATATTTACGCATCAAACTATGCTCGTCGCTTAGCAAGGTATTCTTAACCAATTGCTGAGTGATAGTCGAGCCGCCGCCATGCCGCGTCACTGCCGCCCTAGCAATGCTGAAGAGATTAAATCCGCCGTGTTTATAAAAATCTTTATCTTCGCTCGCCAGCAAAGCATTCTTCATATGATCCGATATCTGATCAAGTTTCACGATATTGCGTTTCTCAGCCCGACCAATACTATAAAAAGTCTTACCATTTCTGTCTTTTAGAACGATTCCGGTATTATTACGGTTCATCAAACGTTCAACGTCGCGAATATCATTAGCCAGCATGATGTATGTTACCACTGGTATGATAATCATAATCGCTAGAATAGGACCGCCAACAACGGCAACCTTCTGCTTGCGCGACAATCCTTGCCACCAAGCGACCAGTTTGCCGAACTTACCTGTCGGCTGGCGATGAACCTTACGAACTGGAGATTTCTTACGACCTATGTTAGCGTAGCGCGATAAACGCGGAGGTTGCTTTTGTATCTGCATCACTTACCATTATATCACCTTACGCTTCAATACGACTCATAAACGCATGCGTTAAAGCTGCCGCCAATGCGTCAGCGCAATCATCAGGCTTCGGCGCCTCTTGCAACCCTAGCTGAATACGCACCATTTCTTGAATTTGCGGCTTTTTGGCGGCACCATAACCAGTGATTGATTTTTTGATTTCATTCGGCGTATATTCGTGAATTGGCAATTTCGCTTGGCGGCCTGTCAATAGTGCTACGCCGCGCGCCTCGGCGACACTGATTGCTGTCGTAATATTCTTGGTAAAAAACAGTTTTTCAACCGACATAACATCCGGCTGCGTCTCTTTAATAATATCGGTTAAACCCGAGTAGATCTCTTCAAGGCGATCTGGTAATGGCGTGTGTGCTGGCGTAGTGATCACTCCAGCCGTAACCAGCCTCATTCTACCGCCGTTGACATCAATTACGCCAAATCCGAGAATACCTGTACCAGGGTCAATTCCGATAATTCGCATGCTGGTATGGATCACTTCCTGCCAAATCGAATAGCTTTTCTCAAGCCGCGCTTAATTTCAACGCGCCATTCCCAGACACCATAACTAACACCCGCCAAGGCCAGTCCGCCAATCGTCCACCACACTGCTGGATTAGTTTGCTGGACTGTTACTGGCTGCACTGGGTAAGCCGCTAATGTATTGCTAGCTTTCTTGATTTTGCGGCAGCGGCCAGTTGAAGGATTACGCTCCCAGCCTGCTTTACACGGTTTGGGTAGATCGTCAACAGAAGCAATCTTCTTGCAGCGGCCAGTTTCTGGGTTACGGAATTGACCCTCTTTACACGGCTTCAGAACGGCTGCAGCCGCCTTGGCAATTGACCGACAACGCCCGGTCTCCTCGCTGCGATATTGACCTTCTTTGCAAGGTTTCAAGACAACGGTTTTTTTCTTGTTCTGAACAATATTGCGGCAGCGGCCAGTCTCTTCGCTGCGATATTGGTCATCGCGGCATGGTTTCAATATTTTTATTTTTGGTTTAGCCGACAACGCTTTCAGGCTACCCTTACCATAATTAAGTTTAGGCGTAAAATCATTACTCTCGCTACCTGGACTCGGCGTCGCCCAGCGCCAAGTCGCAGTTTTAGTATCATACGCCCAAGATCGCCCTTTATTACTAGCGCTATCAGCTTTCTCATACGGTATCACGCCGTTCTTATAGGTAATTAACCCGTTGACATCTTGCAACCACACTGTTCCGGATGCCTTGTTAAGATGCAGCGCCTTCCCTGATATGACAAAGATTTTGCCTGGCAGAACTGCGCCTGATAGCTTCGAAAGGCTATCAGTAGAATCTGATTCCGCTTGGTTGCCGCTACGCAAGCGGTAGAGTGATAAGTCTATTGGGCTTTGACCAATATTTTTAACCTTAACATAGCTATAGCAAGCGAGGTTCGGGTCAGCCGTAGCACAATCTGTTGGATTCGGTAAAATTTCTAGAATCTGTAAAGTTGGCGTCGGCGGCAAACGGTACAAATCACTTGATATCATATTGCCAGTCGCTCGTTTACGAAAATCAGTTTTAAAGACGCCAGTTCGATAAGACGCACTCCAGCCTTTACGCTCCCAAATATCATTTTGATACTTGCCGAGATCGGTGTTGTTAATTCGAACCGCCTCAATCAGCTGGCCAGCTTGATAAACATTTATCTCTTTATCATACAAAGCATCACTATTTGGAGTTGGACAGCCCGCTAAAAGCAATGTATCATCCGTAGACGATAAGTTCGGGTTGTACAGCGTTAAATAACTTTTCGGCCGCAGATAATCTCGCAATTTAGCATTACAAACAAAATCAGCTTCCGCTGTTGCGTAACGTAGTTCTAGCGATATCTGTCCTAGATCGAAAAATTTATCACTAGTATTGTAAAGTTCTATCGCCGCATAGCCGTATTTTGGATCAGTTTTAAACGCCGAGACTACAACATCATTTTCTGCTAACAACGGTGACGGCAATGTTGTTATTTTATCTACAGTTTCGTTGGCATTAGTAGGGTTTAACGGGACCGACGGCGGGATTTCAGCAGGCTTGGCAGCGGTTTTGTTCTCAGCAGCCTGCTGCGGGAGTGTCTTCCCATCGTTCGCAGCAGGCAGTGAATTAGAATTTTCTTTATTAATTAGCGGCTCGTTAGACTTATCGAGATTTTTCTCTTGTTTAGCCGTTGGTGAATTCTCGCTATTATTTTCGCTTGCAATGCTTAGCGTGTTATCTGGCGAAACAGCCGCCGTCGATACAGCATCTGCCGATGCCAACCCTGAAAATACTGGCTGAAGAGTTATAGTTGCTATCAATATGGCGAGTTTTAGACATCGCATCAGGCCTCCTAGCAATTATAAATACCATGTATACTTATAATCTACATGAAGGTAAGCTTAAAAGTCAACTAATCGTTAATATCAGCAGTAATATCGGCATTCGTATAAACGTTTACCACATCATCAAGATCGTCGAGCGCGTCAATAATTTTTATTACTTTGCGAGCGGTTTCAGCATCGCTGATAGGCACGTCATTTTTGGCAATGTACTGCAACTCGGCTTCCTCTATGGTCATACCTGCATCGAGCAACGCCTTGCGAACGCTCGCTAAGTCTTTCATGCTAGTATAGACAATTAGTTTACCATCAGCCTCAACAGCATCTTCGGCGCCTGCGTCAAGTACTTGCAACAATGCTTCTTCGCCGCTTGCCGCCACCCGAATAACCCCTTTGCGGTCAAATTGAAACATCACACTGCCAGCATCAGCCATTGAACCGCCGTTTTTAGTTAAAGCCAATTTCACCTCTGGCAAAGTTCGATTGCGGTTATCGGTGGCTGTTTCAATGATAATCCCTACGCCGCCAGGGCCATAACCTTCGTAAGTAATTTCTTCTAGCGCCGCTGAATTTTTGTCGGCAACCCGGTCGATCGCCCGCTGAATATTGGCAGCCGGCATATTTGCCGCCTTAGCTTTTTCGATAGCCATTGCTAGGCTAGAGTTCATTGTAGGGTCAGTGCCAGCCCGCGCTGCGATAGCAATCTGGTTGCCGATTTTAGTGAAAATCGCACCGCGTTTAGCATCAACAACAGCTTTTTGACGATGTGTTGTCGCCCACTTACTATGTCCTGACATGACTACTCCTCGTTAGTTTATTGATAAATGCTTACTTATATAATAGCAAATGAGCCCTGTTATGTCACTATCGAAGCATCGCGCAGTCGATAGCCGCTACGCCATTTCATGAACCACACTGCCGCAATTATCAAACCGTACCATAGCACCGCTATCCACCACGGTATTTGCAGCTCAACTGCAGCCCAAGATTGCTCGGCACACCAATTCACTACTACAATCATCGCATCAAGCATCATCTGCGCTGGCCAGCCAATGATGTGCGCTATCGTTGGAACGATCAATCCACTAACGCCACCTATTGATGTTAGCAACATCGCCAACGGTATAAACGGACCAACCAGGATATTCGCCAACAACGAAATTACACTCAACTGCCCAAAGGCTGCCATGATAATCGGCGCAGTTACCAGCTGTGCTGCTAATGTCTCTAACAAAATTTGAATGATAGCTGGAACTTTATCAGTCGAGAAGAAATAGGCCGTCAACACTGGCGCCACAATAATTACGCCAGCAAACGCCGCAAAACTCAGCATCCAACCCATGGCTCCCCAAGCATAACTCGGATTGCACAATACCGTTATTGCCGATACTAGCCCCAGCAAAACAACTGGATGAAACTTTCGGCCGACATACCATGCTAGCAAGCTTAATCCAGTAACAAGCCCGGCGCGCACCATACTTGGACTAGCGCCAGTCATGGCAATAAAACCCAGCACCAAGCTGCAGCTAACCAGCATCGCTAAATATTTTGATATTTTTGCGAATAGCCGCCGCGCCAAACGTACCAGAATTGTTAAATTGTAACCGCTCGCTACAATGATATGCGTCAGACCAGCAATCTTCAGAGCCTCCAGTAGATCATCTGGCAGCATACTTTTCTTACCCAATAAAAAGCCAATGCCTAAACTAGCCGCTGGGTCACCAATCGCTTTATGTACGCCATCAGCAAAAGTATCGCGCAACTCTAGTGCTGGATCGCCGCCAGATGTTCGCTTGACACTGTCAAGCTTCGCCCTTGCTAATACTGCCGCGAAATTGCCAAAACCCGGCTTCAATACGCCGCGCAAAGCAAGTTCATCACCGCGTTTAATTGCTGGATTACCGCGCAGCGACAACCAAATTTGGCCAGGCAAAGACGTCTCGCCCATTTTGATATAAGTTATTTGCAGTCTAGTGCTACCAGCTACGTTATCTGCGTCATCCCGCACTATGCCAGTTAATCGCACTGATTGACCATACAACGGTTTGTATAACTGTAACTGCACTTGATCGCTAGAGCCGCGAGCCAGTCCGATCAACAGCCCCGCGCCTAGCGTTAAAATTAACAAAATCCGCCGCTGCTGCCAAAAAGCTAAACTAATCAGCGGAATGGACGCAATAATTAGCCACCAGCTAGCCTCGCTCCACCATTGCGCCAATACCACGCCGCTAACTAGTCCGTAGCATAAAGCGGCAATATGCCACATTGGATGAAGCCGCTCGCCCAACCATCTCATATTTCGATAGTAGCATAGCTTGACACGACTCGCCGCAAACTGTATAGTAAGATTTACTCGGGCCCATAGCTCAGCTGGTTAGAGCACCTGCCTTTTAAGCAGGGTGTCGTGAGTTCAAGCCTCACTGGGCCCTCCATTTCAAAAACAAGAAGACCTCCTCAGCGTGAAGGTCTTTTATTTTTTAGCTGTCTTTATTCTTTACTCTTCTTTTTTGATTCGTTGCGCCGCACATGAGTTTGCAACACATCAATTATCGACAGCACCAGGCACACCGTCACGATAACGGCATAAGACGCATTAATACGGCTGACGATTTGCTTGCCGAACTCATCAACCACTAGCGCATTTTCTAGCGGCTCAAACATTAATACCACAGCTAACACTGCAAATATCACTGACCCGCCAATTCGCTGAAATTTGTTACTAGCCGCCGGCCCGCTGAATAATAATATCAGTGAAGGCGCTAGAGTTAATATCACCGCTACTACATCTACTAACGGCGGACGGATAATGACAATGCCGAGATTAGCAACGTATGGTGTTGCCTCGCTACTCCACAAATCAGCCAAGATTGAACCAGCTGCTAGCGCTAGCGTCAATACGCCGAATCGCCGGCACGTCATATATGCCAACAAAAACAACACGCCAAAGACTATTGCTAGAACGATAGTAAAAGTCATGCTTTTATTTTATCATGTCGTCTATGTACGACGGCAAGTTAAAAGCCCGTGCCTCACGAGAAAATACCGCGTTTTTTAGAGGCTTCGAATTGCTCTAACAGTTCACGCTGCTTTTTAGACAATTTAGTCGGCGTGTCGACAATAATGCTAACGATATGGGCGCCGCGCCGTTCGCTGCGCGGGTACGGGACGCCATGGCCAGACAATTTAAAATCAGTACCCGACTGCGTACCGGCCGGTACTTTCATGGTAATTATGCCGTCAACTGTCTCAACGTCAATTTCAGTACCAAGTGCCGCATCAACCATACCGATATGTTCTTGGCTAAGAATCAAATCGCCCTCGCGGGTAAACTTTTTATGCGCTTTAACGCGAATATTGATGTATAAATCACCACGGTCGCCGTCGGCAATCGCTTCACCGCGCTCGCGCAAACGAATCGTCGAACCGTCATCAATACCAGCCGGAATCTTGACGGTGATTTTTTGCTCGCGGCGTTGCACGCCAGAGCCATGACAAACTGTGCATTCTTTCTCGGGTATTTTACCGCGACCTTTACAGGTTTCGCAAACTACCGCTTGTTGAATCGGTCCAAACATAGTGTTCATTGTGCGGACACGTTGGCCAGCGCCTTGGCAATCTGGACAAGTTTTCATCTCGAAACCCGGCTCGACGGTCGTACCGTGACAATGCTCGCATTCATCGTTAATCATTAACGCAATCTCGACATCTTTGCCAAACACCGCTTCTTCGAAAGTCAAAGTAACACGCGTTTCAACGTCGCGCCCACGCGGCCGGCTATTGCGGCGCGATTGCCCGGACGGCCCGCCAAAAAACTGGCTGAAAATATCCCCCAAGCCCTCACCAAAATCAAAATTAATATTTTGACCTTGGCCGAAACCACCAAAACCTTCAAACGGATTACCGCCGTAGCCAGCACCGGCACCAGAACCGCCCACGCCAGCATGACCGAACTGGTCGTAACGTTGACGTTTTTGCTTGTCTTTGAGAACTTCGTAAGCTTCGTTAATCTCTTTGAATTTCTCTTCACTGCCGCCTTCTTTGTCGGGGTGATACTTGACAGCCAGCTTACGAAAAGCTTTCTTGACTTCGTCTTCAGAGGCGTTTTTGCTGATACCTAGTACTTCATAATAGTCGCGCTTTGCCATATTGCTATAGTATAGCGCGTTAGCACTCGAAGTGCAAGAGTGCTAAAATTACTAACTTATTTGACGTCAGTAGCCGATGGACTCTTATTATTTTTGTTCGGATTACGCGCCGCTAGCACGCGCAAATCGTCAACTACATCAAATTCATCGAGGATTTTACGGCCAAGCAACGCCTCTAATGTATCCTCGAGCGTTAAGATACCCGCTGTCTCGCGATAGTCGTTAACAACAATAAACATATGATGCCGCGTTTTGATAAAGGCCGACAAGGCGCGCTCCAGCTTCTGGTTTTGGTTGATAAAGTAAATCTTCTTGTCCATCGCCGTTTCAACGCGGCTAGTTTTCTTACCGTTATCAAGCGTCAGTAAGCTACGAATATGCAGAATACCAACAATATGGTCAATATCACCGTCAGTCACCGGGAAGCGGCTATGGCCAGTCTTATGCAGTTCATCAAGCAGCAACGGCCCAATCACATCTTCCTTAGCTACTGTATTCATTACGCCGCGCGGCGTCATTACCTCTTCGACGGTTTTTTCATGAAAATGCAGGGCATTATTGATTAATTTTTTCTCTTCAAGCGACAGTATTCCCGATGATTCGCGTATCAAATGCTCAAGTTCTTCCCGCGAGCTAAGAATATTCGGCTCATTCTGCACATTAACGCTGCGCAAAACTTGCCCCAAGCGCGGATGCCGCTCGACGAAAGTCAGCAATCCCGGCTCTATCCGCCGATAATATCCATCAACCATCTGCACCAACCAGTCAAAATGAGCAATTCTACTATATACTAAAGACATCATCACGCTAATAGCTACGCCGATAAAAAAACCAAACGCCGATACTGCCGATAATACCGCCAGAACCAGTAGTAGAGCTTCGGTTGCTTTACGCAGCGATACAATATCATCAAGCAGTAGTATTCGCCGTAATTCGTCAGCCGCCGCAGTATCACCCTTACGCCGGCGGCGTTCTAGCTCGTACATCGACAGTTTTGTTCGGCGCGGCGAAATTGACGTCACTGCTATCAACGCCAAGGTAATCATCACAAACAAAATCGCTAAGAATAACCGCATACATATATTGTACCGCAAGCCCGCTTGATTGGCGAGCTCATAAGCAGTATAATAGCCTCTAGTAATAAGCGGAGGAAATATGACCAAAAAGGCATGGATTATTTTTGCGGCGATGTGCGTAGGATTGATTGGCGGCTTGATTTTTTTGCAGCAGCGCAATCAAATTGATGTTTCAAGTGTCGATACTACGAAGGCGCAGCCAGCATCGAGCGAAAGCGGCAATATTAGCGAGCATGTTTATGGTAACGCCAACAGCAAAGTACTATTAGTTGAATATGCCGATTTTCAATGTCCAGGCTGCAATTCATCTTACCCGGTCACCAAAAAAGTCACTGAAAAGTACAAAGACAAGATCGGGTTTATCTTCCGCAATTATCCGCTAACTAGCGCTCACCCGAACGCGCTGGCCGCGGCGGCTGCCGCCGAATCAGCTGGACTGCAAGGTAAGTACTGGGAAATGCACAACTCGCTTTTCGAAAATCGAGCTAGCTGGGTAGAGTTGTCTGGGTCTACGCGCACTGATGCTTTCGTGAAACTAGCTTCAGACATTAAAGACCTGAACGTGGACAAATTCAAAACCGATCTCGAGAACCCAGCAATCCGTAAAAAAATTGACTACGACATGGCACTCGGCAAAAAAGATAGCGTGAGCGGTACTCCAGCTATGCTCATCAATGGCAAGGACGTAGGTAATCAAAAAGTACTCAACGGCAAGCTAGTTAGCGGTACAAACACCGATACTAATGCTAGTTATGTCTGGGCTAATGCTGATAGTTTTGAAAAGTTCGTTATCCAGCCAGCAATGAAATCTGCTGGAATCAGCTACTAGCTGTTATTCATATTGGTATTTGGTGTACCTGCGTTAGTTTGTGGACCTGCTTGTTGATTATTGTTTGATGAGCTAGGCGACTCCTGAGGTGCGGTAGCGTTATTTGTGCCAGAACCAGCCTGCTGCGGCACTGGTGAATTGCCTCCAGGCGCACCATTCATTGCATTGCTTTGCGATGATTTATTGACTTGCATACCACCAACAAAGCCTAATCCGCCAGCGAACAACACAATTGCTATGACGGCCAAAATCATAGTTGGCGTCATAGACGAGCATTGCGCCACTGGCCGTATTGACGGCGTACCACTAGAAGGCATTTCAAAACCATCTTCAATTTTAGTTGGCATTTATTCATCTCCTTTTGTTAATTAATATTGATTAAAATATAACTAGAAGCTATTAAAGGCGCCTTAAAAATTATTTTTTCTTGTTGTATGCAGGAAGAATGACTGTAAAAGTCGAACCAACATTCTGTTCGCTATCGACGTTAATTCGTCCGCCATGCGCCTTAATAATCCGCTCGGCAATTGACAAGCCTAAGCCGTATCCAGCAGTAGTACGCGACTCTTCGGCTCTATAAAACCGCGTGAAAATTTGCGACTTTACTTCGTAGCTCATGCCAATACCAGCGTCCGCCACAGCAACGCTGACGTGCTTACCCTTTTTG
>JABCOL020000017.1 GCA_013333625.2 Candidatus Saccharimonadota bacterium
CAGCTCCGCCACACCGAGCATCCAGTTGAAAAAGAAATCGGTATCGTCATTATCAAAGAAGATTTTAGTCGATTGCCGTTTGAGGATTTTTTCGTTTTTCTGCATGATAATTCCCTTCAGACATTATTATACATGATTTCCAGTCAAGCCACTAGGCTGCTGTAACATCTCATTGACGCTTGGCGCAATGTTATGGTACAGGTAGAGCGGCGGGACTAAAATCATACACTCGATGGATATAGTCTAGCTTGCTGCAGTCTGAGACAGACGAGTATCCGCCGCAATTGCATTCTCCCGCGCTTTCAGGCATAATCATAACCAGTATGTACTATATCAATAGGATTGAGCTGGGGCGGACTTTGGCGGGGCGCGTGAGCGATTTGAAGGGTCAGGAAGCGGTCGTTATCGCGCTGAAAGAAGATGCGCTGACAGCTTGCATTGGTTTGGCGAGCGAGATTAATGCTTGGGTGTTTCCTTTGCTTAGCAAGCGAATCATTATCCCTGGCGATCCGCGGGTGGTCGGGCTGATTGACCCGGCAGGCATGTTTACGTGGAACCCTGATCTGGAAAAACCGCAGCGCGACGGCATTGAGCTAGAATCCCGCTCGGTATTGGAAGACATGAAGCGCCAGGCCTTTTCTGAGTTGAATCGCATTCTCGATCAATACGGGACATTTTCTAAGGATGGCCTCAATGGTAGAGTGTTACTACTGACCGGCGACATCGTCGAGGATCGGATAGAGATTGCGATGGCTCTGGAATACTTGAAGAGCGTGCGCTACAGAGCCTTATATGGACTGGGCGGCAACGTTGACAGTACGGCGGCGGATTATTTTCACCTACAAACAGACAAAGACGTCGCCCTGGACATCATGACTCATATGTTTCCGGCAGAGCATTATTTTGAGCAAAAGGACAGCTACACGCCGGAAGAGTGCCGCTTGTTGGTAACGAATATTTCGCAATATTGGACATAGAAAGGAATAATTATTATGAATCCAAATCCGTTTATATCAGCAGACCAAGAACCAGCGCCAGCTCAGTCGGATTCGCTGGCGAGCAATAATACGTCCGCGGTTGTGCCAGAGGCGCAATCTCAGCCGGCAAATCAGCCTCAGTTATCGACCGAGCCAGCAGTTCAGCCTCAGCCTGCAGCTACACCAACACAATTCCAGTCTGCCGCACAGCCAACGACGCAATTTCAACCTGCCACCGCGCCGATTAGCGACGACGAGCTAGCTGCAGCTAACCAAAATATCCAGACTGTTTTCGACGCTTTCTCGTCGCGGGTGGTCGGACAAGAGAACTTGCGGACGGCTTTGATGGTAAGCTTGATGACTGGCGGGCATATTCTACTGGAAAGCGTACCAGGACTCGCCAAGACGACAGCCGTGCAGACGCTAGCCGCCAGCGTGCAAGGCTCTTTCAAGCGCATTCAATGCACGCCAGACTTGCTACCAAGCGACATCATCGGTACGCAGATTTACGATTATAACAAGGGTGAATTTCGCACTGAGCTAGGCCCAGTTCACGCCAATTTCGTACTATTAGACGAGATTAACCGCTCCAGCGCCAAAACTCAAAGCGCCATGCTGGAAGCGATGCAAGAAAAGCAGACCAGCATCGGCGGACAACGCTACGATCTACCGAAACCTTTCATTGTGCTAGCTACCCAGAACCCGATTGAGCAGGAAGGAACTTACGAGCTGCCAGAGGCGCAGCTAGACCGCTTTTTGTTGAAAGAAGTTTTGTCCTACCCTGCTCCGGACGAGGAATTGGAGATTTTGAAACGCATAGAATCGGGCAAGTTAAGCGAGGCGCCGAATAATAGCAACACGCCGAATATCGAGCTGGCGGCAGTCGAGACGCTACAAAACTTGGCGCAAAAAGTATACATTGACGACGCTATTAAGAATTATATCGTGAAAATTGTCTCAGCAACGCGCAATCCGGCCTCAATCATACCAAGCGAAACGGCGCGCTACGTCCAATACGGTGCCAGCCCGCGCGCCAGTATCGCTTTCCAGCAAGTCGCCAAAGCCCTCGCGCTGATTAACGGCCGCAATTACGTTATTCCAGAGGATGTCAAGCAATTACGCCACAGCGTATTGCGCCACCGCATTATCCTCAATTTTGAAGCCATCGCCGACCAAGTTCATCCGGAAGTTATCATTGATTCGATATTTAACGCTGTTCCTGTGCCGTAATATGCCAAGTCTCTTCACCAAAGTCAAAGCCAAGATGGATCTCTACGCCCATGAAAAGGTGCGGAGTTTGCTGGACGGTCAATACGGCTCAGTATTTAAGGGGCGCAGTCTCGATTTTGACGATTTGCGTGAATACATTCCTGGCGACGATGTAAAAGATATCGACTGGAAAGCGACTGCTCGCAGCAGCGGTATTCGAATCCGGCGCTACCAAGCAATCCGCAAACATAATATTTTACTAGTAGTCGACACTGGCCGCCACATGGCAGCGACCGGTAAAAGCGGCAGCAATAAGCGCGACATCAGCATCATGGCCGCCGGGGTCTTGGGTTATATCGTATTACGGCACGGCGATTTGATCGGACTGGTGTCCGGCGACGCCAAGAATAACACCTATATTCCTTTCAAAAGCGACGACCGGCATATTGAGCAGTTACTGCGGCACATTGAAAAGAGTACTCAGCTAGCAGCAGCGCCGAGTAATATTGTGAATCAGCTTGAATATATTGCACGCAACTTGCGGCGCAAGATGATGCTGGTGGTGGTCGCCAACGACGATGAACTGGCCAGCGAGCACCAGCATATTATCCGGCGGCTGCGCGCCCAGCACGAGATATTATGGATAACTGTCAATGACGCTTCAGGACTTGACGGAAGCCGTAATTTTTACGATATTGACGATTTGGCCGAGCTGCCTTATTTTATTTGTAAACAAACGAAACTGCAGGCTGATTTCGACCGCGAGCAGCAATCGTACTACCGCGAATATTCCACGGCACTGGAACGCTTGGGTGTCGTCAGCGAGCGAATTTCCGGAGAAGAGGACGTCGTCGGTAGCTTCTTTTCACTGCTAGAAAGGCAAAAGCATGCACGCTGGCACTGAGCTTCGCGAATGGGTAGATTATGACCCGCTGTGGCTGGTTATCGGCTGCTTGCTTTTAAGCGCGATTATTTTATGGTACGGATTTGTGTTTTACTCTACTCGCCGCCGCTTCCACCGCAGCCTGGCTACGCTCAAACCAAAACCATACACGCCGCCAGATTTGACTGATTTGAAACAGAAATACCAACGACTAATTGATGAAATTGAACAAAATCACGCTGCCGGAAAGTTATCCTCGCGTAAAGCCCACCAGAAATTAAGCCATATTCTTCGTATGTTCGTCGTCGAGATAAACGGCCACCGCGTTGACACATTGACGCTGCAAGATTTAGAAAAGACTCGTTATAAAACATTGGCGACCGCCATCAAACAATTCTATATCCCTGAATTTACCGCGGTCGAACAAGGCAGCGTCGCAGAGGCGGCGGCGCTAGCCAGAAAGACGGTAGCGGCATGGAATTAGTTTTTTGGCAATTGTCGCTGGCGTTAATTATAATTATCGCCCTGCTGTGGTTTGCCGCGCCGATTATACTCCGCCGATACAGCCGATCGAAACGCCATGACGCGCCTAGACAAAAACTCCCTATCGCCAATACATCGCGGCTGCGCGCTTTCCCGCTCTATATTCAGCAGGTCAGGCGGTATAAAAAATTGTTAGCAGTTATATTGGGACTGCACGCGCTCCTGCTAGTCATGATGATTATTCTAGCTGGCCGCCCGTCGTCGGTAGCCGTCGTTTCTCCCGAGGTGAAAAATCGCGACATCGTGTTATGTCTTGACGTATCGCGGTCGATGTATGAATATGACGTAGAGATTATTAAAACTTACCGCACATTGGCACGAAAATTTGACGGCGAACGGCTCGGTTTGGTACTGTTTGACCGCTCGCCGGCAGTGATATTTCCTTTGACAGACGACGCCAGCCTCATCGATAGTAAATTAGCGCTAATCGAAAAAGCGCTGACGCCACCCGGAACGCTGGAATATTTCGATATTTTATCTGGTACGGTAGTCTCGAACGGACAAGGCTCGTCGCTGATCGGCGATGGACTAGCAAGTTGCATCGGACGCTTCGACAAGTTGGATAGCAAACGCTCCCGGAGCATCATTCTAGGAACCGACAACCAGCTGGCTGGCACGCCGATAATTTCCCTGCCCGAGGCAGCAGAACTTGCCAAACAAAAAGACATCCGCGTATACGGCATTTACCCGAATAGTAATAAAAACCGCGAGGCCGAAGCGACAGAATTGAAGCGAACCATGCTGGCGACAAACGGCGATTACTACGCACTGCGCGACAAAAACACAATTCCAAACATTGTCCAAAAAATCGCCGCCCAAGACGCCTCCCGCTTCAAAGGTACGCCGCGCGTTACTCGCACCGATCAGCCGCAATTGTTGCTATACGGCATGCTTATTATCATAATTTCCCTTATTATTATCGATTGGAGGCTTCGCATATGATAGTGCAACCGATTTTGCCGTGGTATCTGCTGCTGATAATTCTGGTAGTTGCTGCAATTTTTACCGGCTGGAGGATTTTCTCCAAACCAATATCTAACCGGCAATCGTGGCTGCGGCGGTTCTGTATTGTCTTGCTCATCATTACCGCTTGTTTTCGCCCAGCTATTCCTGGCGAAGTGAAAGAATGGGGCGCGCCGCTAGTCGATGTTTATGTTGTCATGGACACAACGATGAGTTCTGCTGCCGAGGATTATGATAACGGCCAGCCGCGAATCAACGGCATGCGCCGCGACGCCAAAGAAATTGCCAAAAAGCTGGTTGGCGCGCGATTTAGCCTAATAACTTTCAACAATAAAGCTTTCGTTGATTCGCCGTTATCGACAGACGTCAGAATGTTTGAGTCGGCAGTTGACACGGTAAATATCATCAGCGAAAGCTATGCCATGGGCAGCTCAATTGATACGCCGATTGACACTATCGCCTCGGAGATTACTCGCACCAAGCATAAAAATCCCGAGCGCACCTCGCTGCTATTTTACCTGGGCGACGGCGAACAGACCAGCGACACCTCGCCAAAGTCATTTGCCAGCTTGAGACCGCTACTGGGCGGCGGCGCAATCATGGGCTACGGCACTGCCAACGGCGGAAAAATGAAAACGCCAAGTTACAGCGGCGGCTTTGACGGTTTTTACTTGCGCGGGCCAGATTTGAAATATGCCGTATCGAAAATCGACGAGACAAACCTTAAAAACATTGCAAATCAAACAGGCCTGCCGTACACGCACCGGCAAACCCCAGATTCCATCGACGCCGTCGTCAAGAACGGTTCCGTCGACAAAGCCGTCAGTAGCAGCCGCTCGTTCGACGGCTACAACGATATCTATTGGATAGCGATATTTGCGGCTGCTATTTTGCTGGCCTTTGAAATCAGAAACATCTATTTGCCTTTGCGCAAACTTCAGAATGCAACATCGCCGGAGGAAAAACAATCATGAAAAACAATCGTCCATTTGACCTGAAAAAACTAGATTTTGAAAAAATCCGCCGAGAAAAACGCCGGAAACTGCTCCGTTATTCGTTCCCTGCTTGCGCGGTGATTCTGCTGGTTGCTATTAAATTAACGAGTTTTCCTCTGCTGTCGCTAGCAGCGCACGCCGCCTATAAAAACGGCGACAACAGCCAGGCTTCCTTCCGCTTATCGCCAGTTTATGCCGTGAATTTGTTTGAATCTTATAAAGTATTTTTTAACGACGGGAACGCTTTATTTAAGCAAGCCCGCTACGACTCGGCAGAAAAACAATTCCGCCAAGCCCTGCAAAAAGCGCCGAAAATGCGCGAATGCCCTGTCCGCATCAACCTGTCGCTGTCAATCGAGGCGCAAGCAGACACCCTCGCCAGCGATAAGTACTACGACCAAGCAATCATCCGCTACGACGAAGCAAACGCCGTACTGCACGACGGCGAGGATAGTTGCGGCGTGCAATTTGCCAGCCGGACAGTCGACGCGAGCAATGACGACGGCAAGACGGCAATCGTTATTGAGCAGCGAATCCGACAAAAGTTGGCGCAGATAAAACAGCTCAGAAACGGCGACCAGGGCATTTCAGTCACCAACCCTGGCGATAAAGAAAAAGTTGACGCGAGCAGCACCGACGGCAAGCTCAAAGAATTGGACAAGCGATTCATCGACGCCTACAACGAACAACGTAAATCCCAGGAAAGAAACCAGCACCTGGAAGATTACAAAGACGCCACGCCAGATCATACGAAGAGAAATTGGTGAGAAGATTATTGAAATGAGCGGTTTTGTTTGCTATACTTACTATGTAATCGAAAGATTGGCTGTTGCGTCGCACACCGTAGGCGAGTTTGCGAAATTATGACGATTTGCCAGCGAGATACGCAGCAGACATTATGCGGGTTTAGCTCAGTTGTTAGAGCGCTTCCTTGCCATGGAAGAGGCCAGGAGTTAGAGTCTCCTTACCCGCACCAACCGAAGTTATGAAGTAGA
>JABCOL020000018.1 GCA_013333625.2 Candidatus Saccharimonadota bacterium
AGGAGGTGCTGTCATGACAGTTTATAAAATTAAACGAATTTACGAATCGCCAGAATCGGACGATGGCTACCGCGTGCTAGTTGACCGATTATGGCCGCGTGGTATCAGTAAAGAACGAGCGGCGCTAGACGAGTGGGCTAAAGAAATCGCGCCAACCAATGAGCTGCGCCAATGGTTTAATCATGATCCAGAAAAATTTACAGAATTTTCAGAACGTTATACAAAAGAGTTAGATGAAAATCCTGCCGCTATCAAGGCGAGAAATGACTGGCCCAATCATCCAATCGTTACGTTATTGTATAGCGCTAAGGATGCGGAGTTTAACCAGGCGGTAGTACTTAAGCAATGGTTAGAATAAATAGTGCTCTTTAAAAATACTCATTTTTGACGTAAAATATAATTAATGATACGACTCCACAACACTCTGACGCGTCGGCTTGATGATTTTACTCCGCTATCGTCTGATAAAGTGACTTTATATACTTGCGGACCGACTGTCTACGATGATTTGCATGTCGGTAACTGGGCAGCCTACGTCTATTGGGATACGCTAGTTCGGACATTGCAAATTGACGGCTATACGGTTGATCGCGTGATGAATATAACCGATGTTGGGCATTTGGTTAGTGATGCAGACGAAGGCGAGGACAAGCTTGAAAAGGGTGCTCGCCGCGATGGAAAAACTGCTTGGGAAATCGCTGAATACTACACGCAGCATTTTCTTGACGGCATGAAAGCGCTCAATCTTATTCCGCCGACGCATATAGCCAAGGCGACTGATTACATCTCGCAGCAGATTTCTTTGCTGCGGGCTCTTAAGCAGCGCGGCTGCACCTATCAAACCAGCGACGGTATCTATTTTGATACCAGTACTTTTCCGCGTTACGCTGACTTTGCGCAGCTTGATTTGAGCGCCCAAAAAGCTGGTGCTCGCGTCGATGCTAATAGTGAGAAGCGCCAACCGTGGGACTTCGCGCTCTGGAAATTTACCGAGAAGGGTAAAGTGCGCGATATGGAGTGGGAGACGCCTGTCGATTTGCTAGATACGCCACCAGAAGATAACAAGCCAGTCATGGGTTTTCCTGGCTGGCACTTAGAATGCTCGGCTATCGCCATGAGTTTGCTCGGCAAGACAATCGATATTCATACTGGCGGAATTGATCACATCCCAGTGCATCACACTAACGAAATCGCCCAGAGCGAAGCGGCAACTGGCCAAAGGTTTGCGAACTTTTGGCTGCACTGCAACCACCTGAAGATTAATGGTGGCAAAATCAGCAAATCCCTCGGTAATGGCTACACGCTTGATGATCTAAAGCAACATGGTTTCTCGGCGATGGATTTGCGAATGTTTATTTTGCAGGGACATTATTCTAACGAAGGTAATTTTTCATTCGAGAATTTGCAGGCAGCGCACAACCGGCTGCAACATTGGCGCGACGTGGCTTGCTTGCGACATCAAGTTCACGATCGCTTGCATAGCGATACCGAGAACAATGATCTACGACATGATTTCTCGCCAAGCGCGGCTATTGGCGCTGTCAAAGAAGCGTTAAACGATAACTTAGAAACGCCACGGGCGCTAGCTATTGTCGATAAAGCCTTAACTGAACTCGACAAAAAACCGCCGCAGAAAATCTATCGAGCTGGATTAATCGAATTTTTAGAGTTTGTTGATGCGGCATTGGGGCTTGAGTTGTTGGACTCAACTCCCGATATTGATGATGAATGTAAGCTGCTATTGGTAGAACGCCGCCGTGCTCGCGATAACAAGAATTGGGTAAATTCCGATGAATTACGCGACGAGCTGCTCAATGAATACGGCGTAGTTGTCAAAGACACCGCACATGATACTTTATGGGCGTACGCTGACGAAAAACCAGAGTAGACTCAAGTGTTTAAAAGATTTTTTGAATGGTGTGAGCTGGCTAGGCCAATCCTTTACTAGGCTTCAGTTTCTGATTTAGCTGCCCCTGGTTTACTTTTTTCGCGGCGAACACGCTTGAGTAGGCGAGCAAGCTTTGTTGGTTTGGCAGCTGGTTCTTCGCGGCGTTCGACCTTGATATATTCAGTTGCAAGCACTTTAGCGCAGCCAGCTATCGGTATCGAGATAATACCGCCAACCATGCCGAACATGTACAGTCCTATAGTTACCGCCATCAAAACCATTAGCGGCGAAAGTTCAATACGCTTCGATTGAATAGTTGGCGAAATTACATTATTCTCAATCTGCTGATAAATGATGAAGTAAATACCAAAAGCTATCGCTGCTGGCATACTATTAATTGCCAGTAATGCAAAGACGATAATGCCGCCAATTCCTGCGCCGAACATTGGGATCAGCGACAAGATAAACATGATAGCAATCGTTGGCAAAGCGATGTTTGCTGGTACTGCTGGAAAAACTTGGCTCAAGATAAATACTGTTAAGCCGGCAAAAGCACCATCTAAACCCGAAACGATCAATTGTCCGCTTACATATCCAGAGATTACCGCATTCATCCGCCGGAAGATGATTCGATGGTGCTGCATTCGCTTATCGTTGCTATATAATCCCCAGAAGTATCGTGACCAGCGCGGTCCTTCGACTAGCATTAGGAATGTTAGAACTAGCGCTAGCGAGGCTTCGGTGATTAGCGACATTGTTGTTCCGACGCCGCTGAGAAAGTTCTGTCCAAAGTTTGCCAGCCACGACGTTGCATTTCCCTGTATTGAAACGACCATTTGATCAATCTGCGATTCTAGATGATAACGCGATACTATAGCACCAAAACCCTTCCACTGTGCCGACATTGTTCGTATTGTATCGGGCAGAGTTTGTAAAAAGCTAATTGTTTGCTGAACTATTGGCGGTACTGCCAAAAACAGAATCGCCGCTAGTATTGCTACAATCACGATAAAAGCGATAGCTGTACTGAGGGTTCGGCTGCGGTTGGGTAGTTTATTAGCCAACCAGCTGACTGGCCCATTGAGAGCTAGTGCTAAGAATGCTGCCGCTCCAATAATTACTAACGCTGTACGAGCATTCCAAATTAATAAGCCTGCTAACCCAAAGCCGATTACTACCAGCCAAAAACGTACGAATGTTATAGTGTCTATCTCGATTTTAACCTTCATATTTTCAGTATAGCGCTTTATTGTTAAAAACTAAAATTTGCTATAATGTGCTTATGGCTTTTTACGATAAAACCATTAAAGAAACACTAGTTGAACTTGAATCAACCACTAAAGGCTTATCCGATATCGAAAGCGATGAGCGGTTACGTCACTACGGCTTAAACACGATCAAAGTTAAGTCTGACCCGCTTTGGCGTAAAATTGTTGAGCCGTTCAAGTCGGTTTTTATGGCAGTGCTGATAGTGGCGGCAATTGTTAGTTTGTGGCACAAGTCGTATTTTGATGCTGGGTTGATTATTTTTATCATGGCGGTGAACGCGATTATTTATTATGTGCAACGGTTTTCGACTGAGCGGATTTTGCGATCGCTGCAAAAACAGTCTGTGGCTGAAGTCGAGGTATTGCGAAAAGGGCGGCGTGAGATGATTGCTGCGACGTTGTTAGTTCCAGGCGATGTGATAATTCTTGATGAAGGCGACAAGATTCCTGCTGACGCTCGCGTCTTTGAGGCGCGCTCTTTTCGTGTTGACGAATCGCAATTAACCGGCGAGTCGCTGCCGATTGAAAAAACTTGTGCCGTCCTGCCGAGTGACCGCGAAATTTACGAACAATCCAACATGGTTTTTCAAGGCTCATTTGTCGTTGGCGGTACTGCCATGGCTATAGTAACCGCTACTGCTAACGATACCGAGTTTGGTCGTTTGAGCGATTTATCGTCTGGTGACCATAATGTCAATCCTGTACAGCAAAAAATTGATAGGCTTATCACGCGTATAGTGGCTGTTATCTTGGGCATTGCTTTATTTGCTTTTTGGTTGGCGCTAGCTTGCGGTGTTGAATGGAGCGAAGCTTTGCGCTTTGTGATTGCTCTCAGTGTTAGTGCAGTACCCGAGAACTTACCAATTGCTATATCAGTCATTTTGGTATTAGCAATGCGTCGGATGGCTCGCCGTAAAGCATTGGTGCGAACTATGGGTTCAATCGAGTCAATCGGCGCCATCACTACTATTGCCACCGACAAAACTGGCACACTAACGCGCAACAAATTATCGGTTCAAGAAATTTGGCACCCGCGCCACAACGAAAAACGCGTTTTGCAGACACTCGCTGCTAGCACGCTGCTAGGCCAGAGAAAAACTGCCGATCCACTTGATAAAGCTTTTGCTTCGTTTATTAATTCGTCCGAAACGACTCCCAAACTTGGCCAGCCTTTGCGGGAATTTACATTTGAGCATTCAATGGCAATGAGCGGCAATTTGCGACATGATGGCGCTAAGTATGCTCTAGCTGTCAAAGGTGCGCCAGAGAAAATCGTTGACCATTGCGATATCACCGAAGGCGAACGCGAGAAAGCTTTAGTTGAATTGCATCATCTGACTGGACTTGGTTTCCGGGTAATTGCGCTAGCGCATGCGTCGCTCAGTAAACCAATTGATTCGCTTGAAAACATTCCAGATAATACGCCGCTGGTTTTTGATGGTTTTGTCGGCGTGGCAGATACACTGCGGCCAGAAGCCAAAGGCGCCATTGCTCGCGCGCAAGCAGCTGGCATCAGCGTGCGTATGGTTACCGGCGATCACTTCGAGACAGCTTATCATATCGGTAAGCAGCTTGGCCTAGTTGAGCATCGCAATCAAGTCTTTGATAGCCGGCAGATTATTACATTATCTGACGATGAACTAGCTGAAAGGCTGCGTACTATTCGTGTTTGCGCGCGCGTTTTGCCTGAGCATAAGCATCGCATCCTTGAAGTACTCAAGCGCGATAATATCACTGCCATGACTGGCGATGGTGTCAATGACATTCCGGCGCTGACTAATGCTCATGTTGGTGTCGCTATGGGGGCAGGGGCACAAATCGCCAAGGACGCGGGCGATATCATCTTGCTTGATAATAATTTTCGCTCAATCGTTTCGGCTATTCACGAGGGTAGAACTGTTTACGCCAATATTAAGCGCATGGTAACGTATCTGTTGGCTACTAATCTCGGCGAAGTTATCGTATCGCTGAGCGCGTTGATTTCCGGTTTACCGCTGCCGCTGGCGCCTGTGCAGATTTTATGGGTTAATTTAGTCACTGATAGCGCTATGGTAATTCCGATTGGACTGGAGCCGGGCGAGCCTCGGAATATGCTAGAGAAGCCAAAACGCGCTAACGCGCCGCTGCTCAGTAAATTTATGACTTCGCGAATATTGTTGATTGCCATAATTATGTCATCAATGACGCTGGGATTCTATATTTATTTCAATCAACGCTTTGGTGCTGACTATGCTCGGACAATTGCCTTTTGCTCGCTGGTAACCGCACAGTGGGCTAGCGCCATCGAGGCGCGCAGTGATTACGAATCATTGATCGGTTGTCTGCGCAAGCGGAACGCACCTTTCATTGTTGGACTAATCATCGCTGTCGCGCTGCAGATTGCCGCCCTAGCTACACCGCTTGGACGGTTGCTGCATATTACGCCAGTAGACAACACGCATCTTCTCTTAGTGACTGTCTCTGCTCTCATTATACCTATCGTCTTGATTGAACTGCATAAATGGGTAGGGCGAAAGTTCTTTGGCAAGCGACCGAATCTTCAGCGAATTACCAAGCGTCTTAAACGGCCGCTCAAGAAAAATAAAAAGTTTGCTAATTAATTCCGGCGCTTGATATGTCCACGCAATAGTTCTAAATCAGCTAAATCTTTACGACGAGCCATCTTTCGTTTGGCAGCAATCAGCCGGTCGGTCGAGACCACGGGTATCCCATCGATGGTTTGCATATCTCGCTGTAATGCTGTCAAGGAATTACCCATCCAACTTTTTAGCAGATTGTATTGTTCATGTACCAAAATTCGCTTGCCGCTAGTTAGTGTCACCTCGCGCCAATGTTTCTTGCGTGCAAAACGGTCATAAACTTCGCGCGATACTACTAAATCAACATTAGGTGTATCGCGCAAATGCATCATATCAAGCACGGCGCCGCCGACCACGATATACGAATCGCTAGCGATTTTAAGGTCTCTGATCATTTCAATTGCCGAAGCCTGCTTCTGATGCGCCAATGCCAGAGACAATGTTGTGTAAATGTTGCGGCTGCCAATTATATCGGTAATACCGTAGATATCAAACTGGCTGCGCAATCCCGGTGACACGTGCGCAAAAGCAATCGCGATACCATCTTCGCCAAGCTCGCGGTACAAACGTTTGAGCGCTTCAACCGCTGTATAGTCGATATCATCAATCGCTCCGGCATCAATCACCACGTATGTTACTGGATGTTTAGCGCGGTGGATAGCTCGCCGTAACCGTTCAGCGAAATAATTAATATTCTCGAAAAAAAGCGATTCGCCAAAAGCATAAACTAATGTATCTTTTGGCAAAGAGTCTATCTTATCTTTTACCCGATCAGCCGCCCATGATGACAGCTCGCCATCGCGCAGCAGCACAGCGTCATCAGGGTGGTACTGCCGGCGTAATCGTTCCATCAGCGAGGCTGCTACCGCTACTAAAATACCTAACTGTACGCCGAATAGTACCGTACAAGCTAGAGCAACTAGCGCGATCATAAACTCCTCATGATGAACGGCCCACAAATAATGCAATTCACGAAAACGAATCAAGCGTAAACCTGCCGTACAAACTATCGCTGCTAGTGCTGCTAGCGGCACGTAGTGTAACAAAGTACCTCCAAAAATGATCAGCGCCATCACTGCTAAGCTGGCAACAATACCGCTCAATTGCGAACGCATACCCAGCGAGTCGGCTAATTGGCTGCGTGGCGGCGAGGCGCTAACGGTATAGCCGTGGAATAGAGCTGAAGCAATATTGGCTATTCCAAGGGCTGCCGTATCTTGATTGGTCTGGATTTTATCGTCGTGTTCGCTACCAATGGAACGTGCCGTCATGGAACTCTGGACTAGTACTACGAGCACAATTGATAATACGGTTGGCATAATTGTATTTAGCATCTCGAGCGACACTGTGGGCACTATTAAGTTTGGTATGTTGCTTGGCAGCGAACCTAAAAACTCTACGCCGTACGCATCGACATGAAATACTATTGCAAATATTACGGCCATAGCAATACCGATTAGCTCGCTCGGTATTCGCGATGATCGCCAAAACAACACTACACCTAGCACCAAGAGTGCTAGCGTAGCGGTCATCCAATTGATTGAACCAGCTTGCGCGGTAATTGACGCTAAATGACTCCAGAAACCGCCTGATGCTTTCAAGCCTAGTAGAGCTGGTATCTGTGTAACAATTAGTTGTACTCCTACGCCTGCCATAAAGCCAATCATCACTGGTCGCGATACCAGATCTGCCAAAAAGCCAAATTTGAATAACCCCAACAATAGTAGTAGAACACCTGATAGTAACGTCATCGCTGCGATTGTATTAACATATTCTGGCGTACCTGTTTGCGCCACTAGCACTGCGCCTGACGCCAGCAGAATGGCCGTCGCTGAATCTGCGCCAACCACTAATCGATGTGAATACCCCAACAACCCAAATACTAGCGCGCCAATAATTGTTGTATATAAACCAGTCTCGGGCGGTAGTCCGACGATTACCGAAAAAGCCAACGCATTGGGAACATTCACTACGGCTATCAACAACGCGGTTATGATATCATGCCGCAAATAAGATTTCTTGTACCGCAATATGCTCGGCAGAGACACTTTTCGCATATCTATTATACTAATGGTATTTGGGGGTGGCGTCAATGAAACAAAGCAAACTATGAATTTGCTAAATGTTTATACGATTCATAAGAATAAACCGCTTAGGTTGTCCAGATCTGAGCGGTTTATGATATTTTCGTTTGCATAATTTGGCTGGGTCGGCAGGACTCGAACCTGCGAATGCTGGGACCAAAACCCAGTGCCTTACCACTTGGCGACGACCCATCACGTGAGCTGCACTTCATTATACCACACGCAAGACTACATAACCAGCACTAGATTAATCCAGACACATAATAGCCAAAGAAAAACAGCACACTAACTACCATGCTGGATACACACAACAGCTTATACTTGCCGCCATTCCGTATAAACAATTATAAACAATAATACACCCATAATGAGGAATAGTAACCCAAAAGTAAGCAAAAGATATTGTGCCGCCAAGAAGCTGACAGTATCTGCTACAGCTGGTCCTATAATATAATAGTATAAAACCAGCACCATAATTGGCAATGATATTGATAACAAAACATATAAGCTGCTTCTATTCTTCACAACTTACCCCCTTTGGTAGTTTGTTTAACTTTATTAATTCTCGTGGCTTATAATCTTTTGATCCTGGTTTTATGACTGGTGACAAGTAATCTTCTGGTTTTAGAGCGTAGCACTTCTCGTTTATGTCTTTTGCTAGAATAATTGGCGTCTCTTTTGTGATATTACCGCCATCTTCTTTCATAACGACCAATTTCTCAAGTGCCAGTCCGTATGTCTCGTAAGAGATAGTAGCTAGTATGCTAAAATTGAAACTTATTCATATCCCATCCAATCCAAGCCACGAGAAACGCTACGAAGAATAAAGCAACAACTGACCATGTCAATCGCCACCACCAACGCTGACTCATAATAGCGGACGTAAATGACGTTATTATTATAAAGCCCATAATCCATTTATAGAAAAATGACGTCGAAGAGTTTATATAGTATCCGCAAAGATAACTATATAGCCAAAATATAATTAGCACTACAGATATACACTGGATGACAATCTTAATGATGTCTAACGTCTTTTTATTCTTCACAACTTACCCCCTTTGGTAGTCTATTTAATTTTATTAATCTTCGTGGTTTGTAACCGTTTGATCCTGGCCTCAATACGGGTGATAAATAGTCTTCAGGCTTCAAGGCGTAGCACTTCTCGTTTATGTCTTTTACCAAAACTATAGGCATGCCTTTTGAAATATTATTCTCTTTATCATCTTCTTTTGCGATGACAAGTCTACTAAAGAAGAGATTTTTAGTATCTTCTGTTAGGCCGCTAGCAATGAGTGCTTCGGTATTATCTTTGTTGCTTGATTTGTCAATATAGTCATTGTTTACACCTGTTAATTTCTCTGCTCTAGTATTGCGAAAGACATAGATTTTACCTTCGTCTTCGTTAAACTCTGATTTACCGTTGCGAGCAGCGTAGAGGATGGGGTCGGTGATTTCGGGATCGCAGGCGTCGTCAATGCCGTCAAGATCCTCGTCTTTCCCTGAAGCTTTCAAAAAGGCTCCGCAGGGTTGATTGGCGTCTTTTATTCCATTATCATCAAGATCTTCCTTATCTTTGCCCGTTACTAGCAGTGTCTGAGTAATCTTGATATCCTCGCCGCTTGCAGATTTTCCATAGATAAATAGAGTGTGATAGCCGGCAGGAATGTTATCTGGGATAGTTATCGTTTCCTTCATAGATCCATCATTCAACACGGTATAGCTGCCTAGGTCCACTGGCTTAGATCGAATCTCGACACGAACCGAACTACCAGGTTGCAGCGAGTTCTTTGCCAGCACAACTTTCTGCTTACTGCCTTTTGAAGGTTTGGAGTTTGCTAGCATTGTAGTATTCACAGACGAAGGTACACCTTTGTCAAAATAGATTGATGAGGGCGCATTTACTGATTCATCACCAACACTAGGGTATTTGCTATAAGTCAACAGACTTTCGTGATTCAGCTGTTTCGCTATCTCAACAAATATCATAGTGTGGCCAAACTTGTTTGGATGGTAACTTTCTTGCTCACCCAAGCCTACTATGCCTGTCATGTAAATCTGATGCTTCTCACACATCTTGCCACCGTTAAGTGCTTGTGAAATATCTACATATTTTACACCAGCTTTGCGCGCAGCAGCTTCGATTACTTCGTTCATATACTGAGTAGCGCGGACTATCATGCGTCGCTCCATAACGTTTGCGTTACCTGCATTAAGACCACAATTAGCTGGTTCTTTATCCGTTATAAATTGCGGATACCCAATGGCATATATTTTTACCCCGGGACTTGCACTCTTCAACTCTTTATATAGGCTTACAAGTCGATCAAACTGGCCTCTAATTTGTGATCCAAGTGTTCCCATCTCGCTATTTGCCCAGTCACACGTCTCCGAGCTTGCAAATGGATTTACGCAATCCTTAATCTTTTTTCCAAACCCCACATCATTCCCGCCCGCCGTCAGCGTGATCACCTTTGGTTGGTATTTCTTCACGAACTCGATTTGCTTGACGCGCCCTGGAATCATCTCGTTGAGTGCCATCTTCTGCAGTGTGTTTTTGTCAGCGTAGTCTCTTAGTCGGTCATTTTGCCCGTCGTATCCGCCAGAATTGCTGCCATTCAAGTCATAGATGGTCGCGCCGCTGCACGCTACCGTGTCCCATTGCCTAGTGCCTGTTTGCTTCAACTCCATATATTGCGCCAATTTATACGGATACGAATGTGTGCTGATATGGCACTTTTCTCCTGGTATGCCTTGCTTTTTATCTTCGTTAACGTCGGTTAGCTGGCTATAGTATTTTTGCCCGGTTGCGTTATTCCTTTCAGTGTCGCCCTCGCCGCTAGAATATGAATCGCCTAGCGCTAAGTAGTCGAGTTTTGTCGGATTGCCTGGAACCTTCATGCCGCGATAACCATCGGGGTATTCGACGTCGAAGGTGGATCTAAAGAGTTTTATCCAATTATTGTATGACTCCGAAAATAAAGAGCTAATATGTCCCTCGTTAGAGTTATTTCCCCAGAGGAATTCTATATCACAATTACCAATCATCTGCGTAATACCAGGGCTAGCTACGACTGCGGCGTATAGTTTACTTTTAGCTCCACGTCTTGTTTTTAAATATAGATTTCTTGTAGGATATTCGCCAGAGAAAACAAATTTATAATCAGACTTATTCTCCGTCCAATAAATAGTGATGAAGCCTGTATAAGAAGTGTCGTTGTGTCTATTTATCTGGTTATAGCCTATAGCGTATGCTCCTCTTGCTATAGCCGTATATAAGCTTTTCATGTAGACACTATGGTATTTTCTTTGATTAAATTGCTGACGTCTCACTAGATTAAGCCATGAATTTGAATAATCGACCCAAGGTGAACCGCACGTTTTTCCTCTAAAGTTGTCAATATAGTTTATTAATTTGTTAGTAGTGATTTTCTCTATCAAGTCATCGTATTGTGATGATGTTGGCTTCCAGGTTAGCGCAGGATCTTTACTTGGAATCTGTCTGCCTGTATATCCGTCGGGGTACGTTGTGTCGAACGTAGATACATAGATCTTCTTAGCGGAATCTGCATGAATCCATACGCTTTGTTCGTCAAAATCAGGATACCCCCAGATGAATGCAGGTGTACAAAGTACGCTTTTCTGAATCAATGGACTGGATACTAATGCATAATGGAGGCGTTTGTAATGACCAGGCTTACTTTGAATGGCTATACTGCCATCAGTGCGCCACATGTCTGAGAATATAGTCTCGAAGGACTCTTTATCGTGCTCTGTCCAGTATATGTGTATGCGATACGATTTGCCTGTATCATTGTCAACGCGTTCATACACTACAGCATATGCTCCATCAGCCGAAGAAATAGCTGTCTCTAAACTTTTGACTGCTGCTGGATGATTTTCACGGTCGTTAGATTGCTGTCGTCGAAACGCCCATAGCCATTTATTCGCGTAGTCGTCGGTAGTAGAGCCGCATGTTTTACCATACATAGACGTATAGTTAATCATGGTTGGTGTGGTAAGTTTATCAGTCAAAGCGTCGTACTTTGATGTTGCGTGAGTAGCATTCGGTAGTAAAAATGTAAAAACTATTATAGTTCCTGTGATAATACTTACGAATCTCGTTTTCATAAAGGATGCTAATTTTAAAGCTTACGCTTTAAGTATATCATAGCTTGTACAGTCGCACCCATTCCTCGGGAGTCAATTCTGACGGTTTGCGTTCAGGGTTGATGCTGGCTTTGGCGCGCGGTACGGCAGCAAAGACTTTTTGCGAAGCGTAGCATTTCGCGACGAAACTTTGGTACTTGTCGCGTTCTAATGTAGATAGGAGCGGCTCGGACTGCGGCTTCAGCTCTAGCAGTACGGTATCGACTGCTGGCGGCGGCGTGAAATTTGTGCCGCGCAGCGGGCGGCGGATTCGCGTCTGCCACCACGGAGCTAATTGCGCGCCTAATTGAGAAGTAAAGTGCCGGTCGCTTGGTACTAATTTTTGCGCGAATTGCTTTTGGACGATTAGGTAAATTGATCGCGGTGCGTGCATCTCGTTGTTGCTAGTCAATTTGCGTACTATGTCGGCGCTCAAGTGAAAGGGAATATTAGCAAAAACTTTGTATGGTTCATCTGGTAATTTCACTTGCAGAAAATCTTGTGCTATTACTTTGACGTTTTTGTGCCGGCGCATATTTTGCTGTAGTTTGTTGAGAATACCTGGTTCGTTTTCGTATGCTAAAACTTGCCGGCATCGGCGTGCTAACACTGCCGTAATGGCGCCGCTGCCAGCGCCGATATCTATTACCAAATCGCCGCGGCGTATGTTGCTGTGGCCTATCAGCTCGGCAATCAAGCGTGGATTACGCAAAAAATGCTGCGAATGGGTGGCGACTTGGCGTCTCATAATGTGATTTTACCACGAAAAAGCGGCTAATCAGTTGGCAATATTTACCATAACCTTTATAATATAAAGTTATGAATGCACACGAAAAACACTCGATAAAGCAATATTTGCGTGCGGCAGACTATCTGACGGTGGGGCAAATATTTTTGGCAGAAAATCATCTGCTGAAAAAGGAATTAACTTTTAATGATATCAAATCGCGGATTCTCGGACACTGGGGAAGCGGGCCAGGTATTAACTTTGCTTACGCGCATCTCAGCTATTCGGCCAAGAAACATAATAAGGACATGATGTTTGTATTGGGGCCAGGTCATGGCTTCCCGGCATTGCAAGCTAATCTGTTTTTGGAAGGTACGCTTGCTAATTTTGATCCGTCGATGGAGACTAACCTGGATGGTATTCGCAAACTATGCCGCGAATTTAGCTGGCCGTACGGTTTTCCGAGCCATTCTAATCCCGAGACGCCGGGCGTGATTCTCGAGGGCGGTGAACTTGGTTACGCGCTCAGCACTAGTTATGGCGCGGCGATGGATAATCCTGATTTGACGGTAGCTTGTTTGGTTGGTGACGGCGAAGCCGAGACCGGGCCGACGGCTGGCGCTTGGCATCTCAATAAGTTGCTTAACCCGCGCAAAGATGGTGTAGTACTGCCGATTCTTCACCTCAACGGTTATAAGATTTCGGCGCCGACTGTTTTTGGCCGAATGAGTAATTACGAACTGATGACGCTCTTTAGCGGCTACGGTTATGAGCCGCGCATTGTTGACGCTACAAAAGACGGCGTCGATCCGCACGACGAAATGGCAAACGCGCTTGAGTGGGCGCACAATTTGGTTGCCGAGATTCGTGCTAGTACGAACACAGAAGCGCCGCGCATGCCGATGATTATTATGCGCACGCTGAAGGGGTGGACTGGGCCGAAATTTGTCGAGGGTAACAAGATCGAAGGTAACTGCCTAGCACACCAGACAGTGCTTAGCGAGGCGAAATCTGATCCCGAGCAGCTCAAAATCTTGAATCAATGGCTCAAGAGCTATAAATTTAACGAACTTTTCAACGAAACAACAGGATTTGGCGATTTTGTCAAAGAAATTTTGCCAGACAAGTTAGAGAGGCGGTTGGGCATGTCGCCGCACGCCCGTGGCGGTGCTGATGTCTATCAGCCGCTCAAATTGCCGCGCGTCGAAGATTATGCCGAAGACGCCGAAATCCCTGGCACTATTGGCTCTAGTAGTATGCGCCGGGCTGGCGCTTACTTGACCGAGGTCTTTCGTCTCAACGCCGAGAGTAAGAACTTCCGTTTCATGAGCCCAGACGAGACTTATTCCAACAAGCTTGACGAGATATTCCAGGCTACTAGCCGCAGTTGGCAATGGCCGATCATGGAGTGGGATAAGGATCTGTCGCGTGATGGCCGAGTCATGGAAATGTTGTCCGAACACAATATGCAGGGCTTGATGCAAGGCTACGTACTAACAGGCCGCCACGCTATATTCGCTAGTTATGAAGCATTTTTGCAAGTCGTCGGCAGCATGGTTGACCAGTATGCTAAGTTTCTCACCCAAAGCCGTAACGTCGAATGGCGAGGTACCATACCTAGTATCAACTATATACTGACTTCGAGCGGGTGGCGCCAAGATCATAATGGTTTCAGTCACCAGAATCCTGGCTTTATCGACGATATTCTACGCCGCCAGAGTAATTTCAGTGATGTTTACTTCCCATCGGACGGTAATGTCACGCTAGTTTGCTTAGAGCATATGCTGTCAAGCGTTCGTCAGATTAACGCGCTGGTGGCCGGTAAGACTCTCGAGCCGCGCTGGCTGTCGCCAGAACTCGCTCGCCAACAGGTCGATGCTGGTCTGATGGTTTGGGATTTTGCTAGCGATGAACATCCTGATCTAGTTATGGCCGCTTGCGGCGATTATCCGACCAAAGAAACTATGGCAGCTATTGATATTGTCAAAACGCATTGCCCGAACGCTAAAATTCGCTGTGTTAACGTTTCGAGTCTGACTACTGTTGGCTTTGGTACGTTGCGCCGCGTTGCCGACCAAAAGTTCTTTGACAAGGTGTTTACAGATGATAAGCCAGTTATCTTCAATTTCCATGGCTATCCGCAGACAGTCAAATCGATTCTCTTTAACTATGCTGTTGATTCGACGCGCTTTGATATTCGCGGCTACAAAGAGATCGGGTCGACGACCACGCCGTTTGATATGCATGTTCGCAATGAAACCAGCCGCTATGATTTGGCGATTGCTGCATTCCGCCAGCTGGGCCGCAATGGTATCATTCCTTTTGAGGAGGCCGAGCATTTGGCTTCGATCTACCAGGGCAAGATTGACGAGAATACTGCTTATATCAAAGCTAACGGTGTCGATTTGCCAGAAATTGATGCTTGGGTGTGGCCAGCAGCGCGCGGACTAGACGAGGCAAAAGAGGAAGCCTGGCACGGGCAAACAAATTAACGTAAAAAAGAGGGGTGGGAAATGTCATTACTACTAATCGCAAATCCAGGCAGCGCTAGCCGCAAATACGCGCTGGTCGACGACAAGCTCAAAGAGGTTGCCGCGTTACATATCGAGCAGAGTGGCAGCGAATTAATCGCGACGCTGCGTACTGGTGGTGATACGCGGCAAGTACCGCTTGGTTTTGCTGACATTTCCCAGTCGGCCGCACATCTGTATGGCATTTTTAACAGCGAACATTTACTAGAAAGTCCTAGCGATGTTCGCGCGATCGGCCTGCGGATTGTTGCACCGAGCAACTATTTTCTCAAAGACAGGCTTGTTGATGATGACGTTGTCCAGCATGTACGCGATATTTTGCCGCTTGACCCGATTCACGTCTCCGGTACGCTGCAAGAGCTAGAAGCTCTGCGCTCGTCGCTGCCGACTGTACCAGTGGCGCTAATTTCGGATAGTGCTTTTCACGCTCGCAAGCCGAGCTACGCCTGGAATTATGGTATCAATCTGCAAGACGCTGATCGCTTCGAGATTAAGCGTTTTGGTTATCATGGTTTATCAGTTTCGTCTGCCGTTAATGAGCTGTGGAACCGCGGCAAATTACCACCAAAGGTTGTCGTCTGCCATTTAGGTAGCGGCTCGTCGGTGAGCGCGGTTTTTCACGGGCGCAGCATCGACAACACCATGGGTTACTCGGCGCTAGAGGGGGTAATTATGGCAACGCGTACCGGTTCTATCGATTACACTGCTGCTATGGCGCTCAAAACTAAACTTGGTCTCGATGATGATCAGTTTGAGCATTATCTTGATGAGAAGGGCGGCTTACTCGGACTCAGCGGAACTAGCGATATTCGTGAAATTCTTGATCGCGAAGCTAATGGCGACCATATTGCTCATCTAGCGCTGATGACTTTGATTCACAGTGTCCATAAGGCTATCGGCGCGATGGTGGTCGCCATGAACGGCGCCGACTTGCTGGTATTTACTGGCACGGTAGGGGAACGTTCGGCGAATTTGCGCCGGCGCATCGTTGCTCACCTAGAATGTCTTGATTTTATACTCGATGGCAATCGCAATAAATCCTGTCTTGAGCCGACTGAATTCACTAGTATTTCGCAAGCGGCAGTCAGTAAGCCGATAATTGTCATACCGACAGATGAAGGCGTCGAAATCGCTCGCCACACTATTAAGTTGCTAGCGTCATAATTTTGGTCGTTGGAAAGGCATGCGTTATTGTTATGGAGACGCCTTTCGTGATCTCTACTAAACAGTATCTTTCATTTTGTTATAATAATGTATGATGAAAAGACAGTCACTCGAGACTATTCACCTTGACAAAATCGTTGGCGGCGGGCAAGCGCTAGGGACGCTGGCCGATGGCCGCAAATGCTTCGTATGGGGCGGTTTACCCGGGGAGTTGGCTACAATTCGCCTTACCAAGAAAAAATCACATTTTGTCGAAGGTGTCGTTACCGAGGTTATTGAGCCGTCACCAGAACGCATCACGCCGCGCGACCCCGACAGCTATCTTAGCACTAGCCCGTGGCAAATCATACCGCTCGAGATAGAGCAGATATACAAAAGGCAACTGATCGACGACGCCTTTACACTGCACAATGTTACATTACCGGCGGCGATTGATATTTATTGCGACAATGTTGCATATGGTTATCGCAACAAAGTTGAATTTAGCTGGTATAGCGAAATTGGGGAGTCTGGCGATACGCTTGATTTAGCATTTTTTCGCCGTGGCAGCAAAGGTAAGATTGTCGTCAATGGCACAAGTTTGGCACGCCCAGAAATCAACAACTTGGCGCGTGCTATCCGCGATTTGCTGCGCCATAAACGCGTCGCGGCTCGCCAGCTCAAAACCTTACTCGTCCGCTGCGATCAGTCCGGAAGTTGTGTATGGCAATTGTATATTAAAGATCGCTTGCCCGAAATTATCACCGATACTGAAGCCGCCAAATTACCGGCTCAGGGCGGGGAAATTATCTATTCCGATCCGCGCTCGCCAGCCAGCCGCATCACCGAGCGCTTGGCGCATTTCGGCAATACCACCTTGACTGACGCTATCCTTGACATACCATTCCGCTACGCCTGCGAAGGCTTTTTCCAAGTCAACATCCCGGTTTACGAGCAGGCGCTGCGCGATATGCAGCAGTGGACAGGGCGCGATTATAGTGATCAACAGCGAGTAATATCTCAGAAAAAATCTGGGCAGCATAGAGAAAGCAAGCAGCACGGCTCGTCAAACTCTTTTTCTGAAGGCTTTGCCTTTCCGGCAAAGGCGCGCCAAGAGCGCCAGCTAGATCAGTTAGCGGCGCGCCGGCCTGAAGAAAAAGATGTTTGCGAGACGGGCGAGCCAGCCCTCGACCTCTATGCTGGCGTCGGCACTATTGGTCTGACCATTGGCGGCGGCAACGTCACGCTGGTGGAAATCAATGCTGACGCTGTCCGCGAAATGCAGCACAACATTACCGAGCTTGACCGCACCGACGCCCGCGCTGTCCTCGCTCCCAGCGAACAAGCACTCAATTATATTACAGGCAAGGAAATCGTCATCGTCGACCCGCCGCGCGCCGGCTTGCATCCCGACGTTATTGCAACATTGTTGCAAAAACTACCGCCACGTATCCTTTATCTCAGCTGCAATCCCGTCACCCAAGCTCGCGATGTTCGACTCCTGCAAGAAAAATACCACATCGTTCATCACCGCGGCTATAATTTTTTCCCGCGCACGCCGCATATTGAACATTTAATCATTCTTGATAAGAAGCCGTAAAGTTACTCTTTCTATGCAGAGTTTATCTGGCTAATTCGAATGCAAGGCTAGCTAATTGCTGCTATACTATTAGGTGATGTTTGACAAAGCTATTGACGCTATCAATAACGCGCAGAAAATTGTTGTAGTCCAAGCGGAAAATCCTGACGGTGATAGTATCGGCAGCAGCTTAGCCTTGGAAGAAATTCTAAGTGACCTCGGCAAAAATGTTCAGCTGCACTGTCCAGTTGATACACCGAAATACTTACGTTACATTCACGGTTGGGATCGAATAACTAGCGACTTTGACACGAGTGCCGACTTAGCAATTATCGTTGATACTAATGCCGAACTATTAATCAGTAAAAGTTTAAGTATGCCAGGTGTGCGTCATTTTCTTGAGACGCATCCCGTTATAGTGTTAGATCATCACGCAACTGATTCGACGCTGACTTTTGATGCTATCCATGTCAACCAGCCGGTAGTTGCAGCTGGCGAACTGATTTACAATCTAGCGCATACTGCTGGCTGGGTAATTAATCCGCAAGCTGCAGAAAATATGCTGATTGCTATCATGAGTGATAGCCTAGGCTTAACGACACAAAATACCACAGCCGACTCGTTTCGTGTCGCTGGCGAATTAACTGCGCTCGGTGCTAGCAACTCAGCTATTGAGGAACGACGCCGCGAATTTATGAAAAAGTCGCCAGAGATTTTGGCATACAAGGGCCGCTTGATTGAACGTATCGAATATTTGCTTGATGGTAAATTAGCTATAATTCACATCCCGTGGGAAGAAATCCAGAAATATAGCGATCAGTATAACCCGAGCGTTCTAGTGCTCGACGAAATGCGTTTAGTTGAGGGGGTTGAAGTGGCTTGCGCTATCAAAACTTACCCTGACGGTAAATTAACCGGGAAATTACGCAGTAATATGCCAGTGTCAGAGCAGATAGCTGGATATTTCGGCGGCGGCGGACACGCTTATGCTGCAGGTTTTCGCGTGTATGACGATTATGCAGTGATTGTGCGCGAACTAGTTGAGGCTGCGGATAAGTCTTTACGCGGGTAATTTGTCTGTTCTAAGTTAAAAAACCGCTAGCGTATGTAGCGGTTTTTCTAATTCTACTAGTTATAATTATTTAGTAGATGAATTGTCCGAATGTGCCTGGTCTTACTGTACGTTTGTTGTAATTGCCAGCGCGGTAATTCCAACCCATTTCTGAAACAGTATAGCTGCCATCGCTATTAACCGACTCGACGTAAGCAACATGGCCGTTTGTCACCGCGACAGCTCCAGCGCGCGGGGCGCTACCAGTTGATTTACCGGCAGCTTGAGCGCTGGAAATCCAACCATAACCAGCATTGCCGTATACAGCGACGTCTGGGCGGCGGCTGTGAACGTAATCGGTGCACCACATGCCGTTGCCGACGTAGTAGCTTGATGAATTAATCGGCTTTGAGCTATACGATCTCGTAGTAACTGTAGAAGTCCGAGCTGATGGCGCCGCTGCGTTAGAGCTGGCGGCTGCTTGTTGCGCTGCAACGATAGCTGACGATCGGTCTGGCAAGACCTCTTCTGCGCTAGGAATTCGCAGCTTCTGCCCTATGTCAATAGTATTTGGGTTACTAAGCGACTCGTTGGCGTCAAAGATACGCGTCCAGGTTGTATTGTATTTTTCGGCAATTGACGCCAAGCTATCGCCTGCGGCTACTATCGCGTAGGTTGATTGTTCGATTGGTTTTGTTTCGTTAGATTTGTACTTTGGTGTAGACGTTGGTTTTTTGGCTTTATCGTCATCAACTCCGCTGGTTTGCTTTTCGTCCACTTTTGCTAGCAAGGCTTTCTTGTCGTGGGCAGCTAGCAGCGGTGTTTTCTTTGCAATCGTTAATTTATTTTTATTTTGCTGTGCGAGTAGTAGCGAGCGGCCCGTACTCGTTTCGGCATAGGCTGGGTGCGTTGCTATTAAGCATATTGCACCAGCGGCGCCGAGTGTCGTCAAGACCCCGTATAAACGCATAATTATCTCCTTGGTTAAATACCCCCACGGATAGGCTAAACTTCAAATACTCGTGGATTTATGTCCTGGCTTATTATTGTTTTAATCGTAATTTTCACAGGACATGAGACCAATCATAGCAAAACGTAGTATTTTGGTCAATAATTTTATAGTGGTAATGCTACACTACCTCTGGAAAATTAGGTAGACTTTCGAGTTATTTTTTGGTATAATTGTAGACGTTTTATCAAATCAATGTTGGGAGACGTCAAGTCGCTTGTACCACAGAAAGGATTAAATATCTGATGGCTAAAAAAGCCGAATTATTAGAAAAAGCTGCCGAGCTCAAGCTTGACGTCAGCGAAAAAAATACTATAGCCGAGATTGAAGCGGCCATCGCTGCCGCTGAAAAGCACTCAGTCCGCGAAGCGACAGTTGCCAAAGCTGGTAAGCGCAGCGCCAAAGCTATCGAAGAGGCTGAAGCTAAAGCTGAAAAAGAAGCTCGCAAAGAAGCTGGCGACACTACGCCGCAGGGCGACGCTGAAGCGGCTGTCAAAAAAGGCCCAGCACCAAAAGTTCGTCCGTTGATTGAACGCCGCGGCAAAGCTTACCGCCAGGCTGCCGAGAAAGTTGAAAAAGACAAAGCCTACACGCTTGCCGATGCTATCAAACTTGCTACCGAAACCAATCCGAGCAAATTTGACGCTAGCGTTGAAATTCACGTTCGTTTAGGCGTCGATCCGCGTCAAGCCGACCAAAATATTCGTTCGACCGTAGTCCTGCCTCATGGTACCGGCAAGACTGTCCGAGTAGCTGTTTTCGCAGCTGACACTGATGCCGACAAAGCCAAAAAAGCTGGTGCTGATATTGCTGGCGATGAGGCTATCGTCAAACTTCTTGACAAGGGCACGCTTGATTTTGACGTCTTAATCGCTACGCCAGCCTACATGCCAAAACTCGGTAAGTACGCTCGCTTGCTCGGCCCGAAGGGCTTGATGCCGAACCCGAAGAGCGGTACTGTCTCGACCGACGTCGCCAAAGCTACCGAAGAAGCCAAAGCCGGCAAGGTAGAATATCGTGTCGACAAGCAGGCTGCTATCCATTTAAGTGTTGGCAAAGTTAGCTTCGGCGCTGAAAAATTGCTTGAAAATGCCAATACCTTCTTTGCTAGCTTGCAGGCACAGAAGCCATCCTCTATCAAGGGCGTTTACATCAAATCTGTTGCCGTCACTACCACTATGGGTCCAGGCATCAAAGTTGATTATCAAGCAAAATAAAATCATATAATTTCAGAGCGAGACCTAGCGTCTCGCTCTATTTTTAGAAGGAGGGCAGTGATGAGACAATATCTTGATTTACTCGACCGTATTCTAGCAGAAGGTGTCGAAAAGCATGACCGGACAGGTACTGGTACGCTCAGTATCTTCGGGCATATGATGCGTTTTGATTTGCGCGAGGGCTTTCCGTTGCTTACTACTAAAAAGCTCTTTACCAAAGGTATCTTCGGCGAGTTGATTTGGTTTTTGCGTGGCGATACCAACGTGCACTGGCTGCAAGAACGCGGAATTCATATATGGGACGAGTGGGCTAACGAGAACGGCGATCTCGGTCCAGTTTACGGTGCGCAGTGGCGGGCATGGCCAGCGCCTAATGGTGAACATATCGACCAGATTGCTAACGTCATTAACCAGCTGCGTGTCAACCCAGACTCGCGGCGGCTAATAGTTACCGCTTGGAATCCTGCCGAAGTAAACAACATGGCTTTGCCGCCATGCCATATGTTATTTCAATTCTATACCACACCCGCTGATTCCAATGACTCTGACCAGCGGCGCTGGTTATCGTGCCGGCTTGATCAGCGATCGTGCGATACATTTCTGGGTGTCCCATTCAACATCGCTAGCTACGCTCTGCTGACTATGATAATTGCACAGCAGGTTGATATGCGGCCGCGTGAATTTGTTTGGATGGGCGGCGATGTTCACTTGTATTTGAATCATCTCGAGCAAGCAAAACTTCAGTTGACACGCCAACCGCGTCCGTTACCAACTCTCGACATCACACCAAAACCATCAATCGATGATTATGATCTTGATGATTTCAAATTAAAAAACTATGATCCATGGCCAACCATCAAAGCGCCAATTTCAGTCTAAATATTGCTGCATGGCAAGACTACTTTTCATATATCGCAAATATATAGGGATAAGTGTTAGTATTATCAGCAGCATGTGATTCTTCTGATGTTTTACGCCAAGTATCGCCAAGCTCGGGGAAAAATGTATCTGCTGGAAGTTCTGCGTCGACTTCTGTAGCGTATATTCTACTTACCACATTTGATTTGAGTGCGGCCGCGTAAACGGTTGCGCCGCCAATGATGTATATGTTATCTGTAATTGCCATTCGCAGAGCGCTTTCTAGCGAGCTAGCTGTTGCGACGCCGTCTAGCTTAGTATGAGTTAATACGATATTTTGGCGATTTGGCAGCGGACGGCCGATAGATTCATAAGTTTTACGGCCCATAATTACTGTACCGCCAGTGGTTAATTGGCGAAAATGCTGCAAATCTGCTGGTAAACTGCGCCCCCACGGCAGTTTGTTGTCAATGCCAATACCGTACCGGCGATCGTAGGCGACTACTATGCTGCACTGCTTTTTCTGATTGCGTTCCATCAACTTAATCATATCACAGGCTAGTTGTGTAAGCGGTAGCGGTGAATGTATAATGAAAAGACATGAAAACAGATTCGACCGAATTATCATCGCCAACCGGCATTTATAGCGATAGAGAAATCGCGGCAGCACTAGCAGACGGGCACATCGTTTGCGACCCAGCACCTGCGCGTATCAATGGTAGCAGTGTTGATGTAACGCTTGGCTATTATTTTTATAGAGCTGGCGGTCAGGGGAAGGAAAGGTTATTTAATCCATTCGACGAAACTGACGTTCGGCGCTACTTTGGTGAATACAAAATTGCTAAACCGTGGCGCGAAGTTCGCTGTCGAATTACTGATCAAGGTGTCGCTAGCATTGATAGCATCAAAGGTATTAATGACAATCATCCGGTCATCGTCTTGCGGCCAAACGAGCGAATCCTGGCTCATACTCATGAATTTATTGGCATTCTGCCGCCAGGTACTACCAGTATGCAGGCTCGTAGTACTACTGGCCGTATTGGCATCTCGGCTTGCTACTGCGCTGGTTGGGGTGATCCAGGCTATATTAACCGCTGGACTATGGAGGTTCATAATCTCAACGAAAATGAGTACATTGTGCTGCCAGTTGGCTATCGTATAGCGCAAATTGTCTTTAGTGCTACCGGACCAGTTGCTACCGAATATGCCAAGGCCTCTGGTAATTATCAAGCTAATATTAGCGCTGATCTTGCTGCTGTTAAAGCTGCTTGGCGGCCGTGGATGCTATTGCCGCGAGCTTATGCTTCACCGGTAGAATTACCGCAACCTGTCGCTGGTCTTAGCGAAGGATTACTGTAAAGGCTGGAGATTGTGTAATGAGCGGTACTTATATCGTCATCGAAGGTAACGACGGCACAGGCAAATCAACCCAAGTTGATTTACTCGCTGATTACTGCCGCCAGCAAGGCCGAGAAGTGATAATTGTAGAGGAGCCTGGCAGCGAAGACTCAGGCAAAACTACGCCCATTGCTAGCTACTTGCGCTCGCTAATCAAGAACGGCACTCTAACCCGCGATCCTGAAATTAACTTAGCACTATTTAGCGCTGCTCGCCGCGAACTATGGCAACAAAAAATTGCGCCAGCCTTAAATCGCGGCGCTGTTGTCATTTCGGCGCGTAACTATATTTCAACTTTAGCCTATCAAGGTTATGGCGAGGGAGTTAATACGGATCATATCGTGGCAATTACTAAGCTTTTTACAGCCGAGCGTTACATGAAGCCGGACTTCGTTATTATTTTAGCTCTTGACAACGAGAGCGAACGTAAAAAACGAATTACTAAGCGTAGCCAAAGTATAGACACTCCAGATACTTTCGAGTCACGCAGCAGTAATTTTCAAAAATATGTTGATGTCGCTTATCGTACAATTGCTAGCAAGTTGCCTTCGTCTCATGTTATAGAATGTTACGACAATGGTTATTACAAGACAGCCGAGCAAATAAACGCTGAAATTCAATCAATTGTTCAGCAGTTATAATTCAATTATATCCAGCTCTTTCAAAAGATGTTCAAGCTCGTGGAATAGTTTTTCGCCGCCTTCGTCTGACTTGGCCGTTAGTTTCGTAACTGTCAGGATTTAAGCGGCTCATACGGTCGTAGATGTCGTTTAGTACTCCTACAAATAATTTGCGCGTTTTACGAGCCTCTTCGTCTAGGGTTTTCTTTCTAGGGTCGTCATCAGATAACTCATAGTAGCCTTCTTTCTTGAGCTTGGTATCGATATACTTGTAAGCAATGTGCGCAATATCGCCGATTCGCGACCGCCGGCGTTCGTCTATAGTCAAGAATTGGAATTCGATAGGAATATCAACTATCTCGCCAGGCTGGTACGGATGTTCTTGTCTTACGATAAACGTTATTTTCGAAACCTCCATCTTCTTGTAGCCGCGTTTTTCAATATCTGCTTCGGTTTGCTGTTTTATTTCGATTTCTGATTTATCTACGCCAGCTTCGGCTAGGGCTTGAGTCATTATCTCGACATAGTCGCCAGTGCCTTGGACATAGAGGGCGGATTTTTTACTAGGTGCTTTTTGCAATTCAATATTTGGCGTGTTGGAAAGGATTTTCACCATTTCAGCAAAATTTTTCGCCGACGATTGCTTATCGGGCGAGATATCCATCATGGCAAATGGGTCCATAGGCATATCGCCGTTGCTGCGATTTAATTTATCAGCAAGCGAGCCGATAGTCTTCAAGCGGTAGTTGCCAGAAATCAGACAGCCGTTAGGTAGTTGAGCTGCGAATTCGCCGACTTCAGCAGGACATTCTCCGCTATAATCAGGACCCACTACGAGCGAGACGTCGTATTCGTCTCCGAAAATATTCTCCAGTATGCGCCTGACTCCGACTGTTTTTATGTTGAATAGCATGTCTCTTGCTTGTTTTATTGAATCGAACTTATTTAACTTTTCGAGGCGGATACGTTTTGCCAGGCCTAGCAGTTTCGAGCCTAAAGCTTCTAGTCCTAGCACTTCGCACAGAGGGGCATAGAACGATTCCGCTTCTAAGACATCTTGCAATAGAGCAGACTCTCGTCTGGACGTTGGGTGTTCCAGATTATCAACCAGCTCGCAGGCTTTAATAATGACAGACTCAATGTTTACGGTTTTCAAGAAGTCTTTCATGTATTCCGGATCTATGCGAGCCTCCGATATAGCCCAAGCTTCTCTTGGAACGACACCTTCGTACCTATCGGAAATGACGCTGGCTATATCTTTGCGGCGATTATTCTCGTCTGGCAAGCTTGCGGCGGCTTCGTCGGCTAATGTTTTTCGATGTCTGCCAGCTGCTACCTCAATCTCGTCGAAGCCTGACAAGAGATTCCGCATATAGCGTGCTTTATCATGGGGGATTCTGGGATCGGTAAAGTATCTTAATAGCGCTATCCCAGCAGCGTCGCGCGATTCTTGGCTATATTTTCCGTCTGGGTTGCGGAATCGGGATACGATATCATGCAGCATAATTGCATCGCGCGTATCAGGCATAAGATCGCCGGCAAAAGCCTTAACTAACCCATAAACTCTATGAGCATGCTCAATCAGATCAGGACGCTCCCGCGAGGCTGCTCTTAGGTAATTAATAGCTAGGCTGTCAACTAGATCGTCTGAATTATACTTCTCTGGATATTGTTGACTGGAAAAACCCTGCTTGTCAGCAGGGTTAAGCGTATTATGTTCCCCCAGTATGAACACCAGGGCTCGCTTTCGTTCTCACGAATCTCTATTGTACCAGAAACGCCTAAATATGTCAAGCATTTGCTATTGTGTAATGCAGCAAAATTTGCTATAATAGATACTAGACATTGCCAGAGACAGCGGCCGCAGGAGTAATTCTGCTTAATATGCCGCCGAGGGAATCAACTTTTCCTGTAGTATAGTCTTTGGCGAGCGCCAAAGTTTTTTTGTTGCTCGCCGAATGTCGCCCCTTAACAATACGATTGCATAAATATCAAATAAACCAAAGGAGTATTATCAATGGCAATTTCCAAAGATAAGAAACAAGCTTTGGTTGCAGAGATGAGCGAGTTGTTTGCCAGTGCAAAAGCTATCGCCGTGGCTAAATACCAGGGCACTAGCGTAGCTGAATTGCAAGAGCTGCGCAAAGCTGCTCGCGAAAATGGCGTAGTCGTCAAAGTTGTCAAGAACCGCTTGGTGCGCGTAGCTTTTGCTGCTAGCGAGACGTTCAAAGAGACTGATACTTCTGCGCTGCAAGGCCAGCTAATTTATGCTGTTTCTAGCGACGACGAGGTGATGGCTGCTAAAGTTCTTAACGACTTTGCAAAAACTCATCCTAGTGTCGAACTAGTCGCTGGATTCAGCGGTGAGGGCTTGGCTCAGAGCGCTGCCGATGTGGTAGCTCTGGCTGGCTTGCCGAGCAAGAATCAGCTCATCGCCGAGGCTGTGGCGCAACTTCTCAGTCCGGTGCACGACGTTACCAACGCGCTCTCTGGCAATCTGCATGCATTGCTGGACGGCGTGGCAGACAAAGCAACCGCTTAAGCAACCAATCTAATTAAAAAAGTTTTAATTACAAGGAGAATCACTATGGCAGACCTAAAGAAACTTGCCGAAGAGCTGACTAAATTGACAGTTCTCGAAGTAAATGAATTAAAGAATATCCTCAAAGAAGAATACGGCATCGAGCCAGCTGCTGCCGCAGTTGCCGTTGCTGGTCCAGCTGCCGACGCTGGTGCGGCCGCCGCTGATGAAAAGACTGAATTTACCGTCACTTTGAAAGACGCTGGTAGCCAAAAAGTTGCCGTCATCAAAGCCGTCAAGGAACTAACCGGCCTTGGCCTCGGCGAGGCGAAAGCTTTGGTTGACAATGCGCCAAGCCCAATCAAAGAAAAAGTCAGCAAAGACGAAGCCGAAGCTGCCAAGAAAGCCTTGGAAGAGGCTGGCGCTACCGTCGAAGTCGCTTAATCTCGAATATATTTCCAGATTCGCACGATCGTATTGTTTTAGAAAACGCCTCCAAAATCTGGGGGCGTTTTTGTATGCCTAAAACGGTCGACGATTTTTACAACGACTTTGCGTTCATATCTGTTAAACTTGTGGAAAGATAGCCTAAAGGGTTGACGTGATATCCTGATGCGTTATAATTGGAATGATATTATAAAAACATACAAAGGATTGCGAGACTAGTATGTCAGAATTACCAGAGAAACAAGTCAAGCGGCTCAAGATGCTTATTCAAGACGCCGAGACTAATTTGGCTGCTGCCAAAGAACTACTAATTAGCATAATGGGCGAAGACGGGCAAGTCGTGATGCCAACTAATAGCCGCGAGGATGTTTCGGGCAAAGTTATCGAGGGCGTTTTCGACGGCCAGACGATGGTCGGCCCGGATGGCAAAAATTACCCGGTACCGGCTAATTACGCTAGCAAGTCTAAGCTAGTTGAGGGCGATATTCTCAAACTAACTATCGCTGATGATGGTGGTTTCATTTACAAGCAAATTGGCCCGGTTGCCCGCAAGCAAGTTATCGGTACGCTTACGCAGCATGACGGCGCCTACTATGTTGAAGCGCAAGGTAAAGAGTATCGGATTTTGCTGGCGAGCGTGACCTATTTCCGTATCAATGTTGGCGATCAGGTTACTATCATTGTGCCAGAAGACAATCCTGATGCCACCTGGGCGGCAGTTGAAGCAGCTCTATAATCTATAAGTTTGGATCATCACAAATAGGGGTATTAATGCATGATTTAGGCGAGGGAACTTTTCGATTTACACGGGTCAGCTACGATCCTAGTAGTAACTTGCCGTATTTGCGCGTTATGGATGATGGCGGTAAGTTCTGGCGTATGCAGCCGCAAGGCGAATTTACTCTGTCGTTTGATACTAGTACCAAAAAGTGTATTGGCTGGTACGATTTGGCAGCTAAGCAATGTCATCGCTGTCCCGGTGACCGCCAACTTGATGATAAATACGAGCAATGTCCAGAGTGCCAGCAGAAGACTGGCTTTAATCCAGCGTTCTATAATACTACCAATATCAGCCAGCAGCAGACTGAGCTGAATCAGCAGCCGCATATCTTGTACTTAGCTTATTTCTCGCCAGAGGTGATAAAGGTTGGTATTTCTTATGCTGAACGAAAACTAGCACGATTGTTAGAGCAAGGTGCCCGCAATGCCGCTATCCTTGAGGTGTTTCCTAGCGCTAATATCGCTCGCCAATACGAAGCGAAGATCGCTCGGCTGCCAGGTCTTTGCGAGAGTGTGCAGCTGCGCAAGAAAGCAGCAATTCTAGCAAATGAGCATTACGATCCGACGCTAGCCGAGCAGAAATTACGTCAAACAATCCAGCGGATTGCAGAGCAATTAGGCGTTAAATTTGATAACAGCGAGTTCTTAAATTTATCGCCATACATGCTAACTATCGAACCAAAAAGCGATGATCTAACGGAAATAATCGAGCCAAAAATCGCTGGACGCTTTGCTGGATTAATCGGCGGTATATTAATTATGCGACAGGATAGCCGCTTTATTTTCTCACCGATTAAAAAATATATTGGATATGATATAACCATAAGTCGCACTGTCGAGCAGCTAGATTTGGCGCCGGTTCAAGCTTCACTATTTTAACTAATCACTAATTCTGCGCTATAATGGATAACAAATGGGTAAGGCTTTATATCGGAAATATCGCAGCCGGTCGCTGAGCGAGATTGTCGGGCAGTCGCATATTACGGCGATTTTAGAGCGGGCAATCGCTAACGGAACGACGGCGCACGCTTATTTATTGACAGGACCGCGCGGCGTTGGCAAAACGTCGATTGCGCGGATTCTGGCACACGAAATTAATCGCTTGCCGTATCGCGATGAATCAACTCATCTCGACATTATCGAGATTGATGCAGCCAGCAATAATTCAGTTGAAGATATCCGTGATTTGCGCGAGAAGGTTCAGATTGCGCCCGTTAGCGCTCCCAAAAAAATCTATATTATTGACGAGGTTCACATGCTGAGCAAATCAGCGTTCAATGCACTGCTCAAAACGCTTGAAGAACCGCCCGAGCACGCTGTGTTTATCCTAGCAACCACTGACGCCGATAAATTGCCAGCTACGATTCTTAGCCGTGTTCAGCGCTTTAATTTCCGAACAATTAGCCAAGACGAAGTTGCCGCGCACTTGCGTACTATTGCTGATGCCGAGCAGATTTCTATTGACGACGACGCATTGCAGCTAATTGCCCGCTATGGGCAGGGAAGCTTCCGCGATAGTATTAGCCTGCTAGATCAAATGCAAAATTTAAGCAGCGAGACAGTCACTGCCGCTATGGTCGAAGATTCGCTAGGCTTAGCAAGCACGGCTGAAATTCGACAGCTGCTAGAGGCTTATTGCGCGGGTGATTTACAAACTATCGCCGATACCTTGCGCGCACTTGAGCATAGAGGCGTGCCAGCTAATGCTATCAGCGAGCAATTACTGCACGAAATCCGTAGCGACATCATCAATAAATCTAATTGCTTGCCGCTGGCCGACAAATTACTGTCAAACCAGAAAACCGCTTGGCCGTATGTCAAATTGCTGATAGCGCTTGGTTCTAATACAAATGTTTCTAATTCTGATGTTTTCGCGGCGTCAACGCCAGCGCAGCCGGAATCAGCGCAACCAATGGCCGTGAACGAACCAGCGCCTGTTTACGCGCCGCAGCCAGCTAGCGATACTCCGCAAAAAAAGAAGAAAAATGTCCAGCCAAATCAAACAGCTAATTTTGACTGGTCAAAATTTCTCGAGGCTGTTCACGCAAAATCCGCTGGCGCCTATAGTTATCTCGCGAAAAGCGGTTACGAATTAGACGATCAGCAGTTAACGATTTTTGCTGGTAAGAAATTTGCTAAAAATCAAATCGAAAAGTCGCTGCCAGTGCTTGCTGGCGCTCTACAGGCGCAAAATCTTGACCGTGAAATTATCGTCAGCGCTAAGCCAAAACCGCCAAAAGATAGCCAAACCGCCGCTATTCTTGATATTATGGGCGGAGGAGAAGAGGTGAACTTGTAATGGCTAAGCAAAAAGAAGTCGCTGCCAAAATACCGCCGCAGAGTATCGACGCCGAGATGAGCTTGCTCGGAGCAATTTTGATTGACGACGACGTGCTAGCGGATGTCAGCGAGACAGTAAAACCACAAGATTTTTACGACAAACGGCACCAGCTGATTTTTAAAAGTATGATGCATTTGTACGAGCAGCATAAGCCAGTCGATCTCTTGACTTTAACCGAGGAACTCAAGAAGACGGATAATTTCGAGACAATTGGCGGCTCGACGTACTTAACCGAACTAACCAACTATGTACCTACGGCTGCTCACGCTGCTAGCTATGCTGAAATCGTTGCTCAGAAAGCTGTTCGCCGGCGCCTAATCAAAGCTAGCGGCGAAATCAGCGAGTTAGGATTCGACGAAGAAATCCCAACCCAGGAAATCCTCGAGAAGGCAGAAGCTGAACTATTCAACGTCTCTGACCAAACGATCAAACAAGACCTAGTCAGCATTGAGACTATCCTTGACGAGAGCTTTTCGCGCATCGAGGAGCTACACCGCAATAAAGGCCAGCTACGCGGTATCCGCACCGGCTATCAAGATCTCGATAGCATGACCGCCGGCTTGCAGCGTAGCGACCTATTTATCCTGGCAGCTCGGCCATCTATGGGTAAGACGACGTTTGTAACTAACCTAGCATACAATGTGGCGACTATTGCTAAACTGCCAGTGTTGTTCTTTAGCCTCGAGATGAGTAAGCAGCAGCTAATAGACCGCATGCTGGCCGATGCCGCTGGCGTTGACAGCTGGAATATTCGTACTGGCAATCTCAGCGACGACGACTTTGCAAAGATTAGTGAAGCTATGGGCGAAATGGCTGAAGCGCCGATTTATATCGATGACACGCCAGCGCTCAGCGTTCTCGGTATGCGCACCAAAGCCCGCCGAATTGCGCATAATCAAACGCTCGGGTTAATCATCGTCGACTATCTGCAGTTGATGCAGGCGAACGGTAATTACAACGGCAATCGCGTTCAAGAAGTTAGCGAAATTAGCCGCGGCTTGAAGGTTATCGCTCGCGAGTTGAATGTACCAGTGATAGCGCTTAGTCAGCTTAGCCGGTCGGTCGAGAGCCGTACGCCGCCAATTCCGCAGCTGGCTGATCTGCGCGAGTCGGGAAGTATCGAACAAGATGCTGATATTGTTACTTTTATTTATCGCCCTGGCTATTACGAACCAGACAATCCAGATGTCGCCAATATCACCGACTTAATCATTGCCAAGCACCGTAATGGTCCAGTTGGCAAAGTTCAATTATACTTCCATCCAGAGCGTCTGCGTTTCATGTCGCTTGATAAGCGCCACGAATAGCCTCTCGCGTGATATAATCATAATTAGTATGCGTAAACCTGCGGACTATACTTTATATAAATATCGCTATATTTTGAGTTATTTTTGCATCGCCGTACTTTTGGTGGCAGTGCTATGGATCGGCGTATTGTATACTCCTGGCGGTTTGCGCGAGCAAGAAATCAAATCTGTCAGCCAGGCTAGTATGCTGTCGCGTCAAACTCTTGAGCCGTCGATGGTGGTAAATCTACCGTATTATCTACTGCAGCGGCTATCAATTTTTGTGTTTGGTGTTAGCGAGTTTTCGATTAAACTGCCGTCAATTGCGCTCGGTACCTTGACGATGCTAGGTATTTTCATGTTGATTCGCGCTTGGTTCAAGCCCAACGTTGCTGTCATTTCGACGATTGTATTGGCAACTTCGACACATTTTCTATTCCAAGCGCAGGACGGTACGCCTAGCATTACCTTTAGCGTTGTTGCAGTCTGGCTGATGGTTGCGGGCATGTATGTAACGCGCGGTAAACATTTTCATACATTCTGGAAAGTGCTTGGCGACGTGTTGATGAGCGTCGCGCTTTATTTGCCGATGGGTGTATACCTGGACTTAATTATAATTATCGTGGCTTTAGTTCATCCGCATATCCGAGCGATTATAAGGAGGCTGCCCAAGAAAAAACTATTCATTGCGCTGCTGGTCGGCTTGGCGGCGATGGCGCCGCTAGTTTATGCCTTAATATTAGAGCCAAAAGGCATTGGTAAAATACTGCTCGGTTTGCCGCCAGATTTCGCTCATATCAAAACTAATGCGCTGCTTTCGAGCCTTAGCTTGTTTGGTTTTGCTGCTACCGATAGCGCTGCTGACGGTCTGCTGAGGCCGGCTTATGCTATGCCGTTGACGGCTATTGCTTTACTAGGTTTTTGCCGCCTGGCAGCCACGCATTATACAGCGCGTAGCTATGTTACTATCTTGATGAGTTTGGTTATGGTGCCGCTCGCCTTGCTTAATTATAATAATCAGTATGTAATATTTGTTCTGATGGTAATTGCAGTTGCTACTGGCTTTGATTTCTTGATTCGCTACTGGTATCGGCTATTTCCTTGCAATCCGTATGCTCGCGTTGCGGGTTTGCTGCCATTGAGTGTGTTAGTTAGCGGATTGATTTATATTAGCGTTAATCAATATTTTAACGGGTATACGTACAATCCGGCTGTTGTTCGCGCCTACAACAGTGATCTATCGCTAGTTAATGCCCAATTGCAGCGTCAAAAAAATATGACACTCTTGGCTGATGCGGATGAGGCGCCTATTTATAATCTAGCCGCTCACTACAATAAATCCTTGACGGTTGCTACCGAGCTTAATCTCGAAGCAACCCAAGCTGTGGCGACGCGCGCCGCCCGCCGCAAGATTCCGAAAGAATGGCAGCTAGAGAGTATTATAACTAACGCTCGTGCTCAAAATGGCGACCGGCTCTATGTCTACAAAAAATTGCCGTAATAGGTTATAATTGGTAGAGTTAATTTCTGAAGAAGGGGAGTCAAAATGGCCTTGAATCAAATGAAAATGTTGAATGATTTGCGCAAAGCGCAGAAAGCTTTAGCTAAAGAAATCGTCGAGGTTGAGGCGGGCGACGGTGCAGTCATTGTTCAAATCACCGGCGAGCTCAAGATCAAGTCAATTAAAATTAATCCAGAGTATGTTGATCTGGATAACATCCACCAGCTTGAACACTGGATCGAGATTGCTATCCGCGATGGTATGGCTAAAGCGCAGGAAATTGCTGCCGAAAAGATGAAACCGCTGATGGGCGGGCTAGGAAGTCTCGGATTATAAACCAATGGCACTATTGCCAAGCGCGCTTGAGTGTGTTATTGAGGAGTTGGGTCATTTGCCAGGCGTTGGGCCGCGGACAGCTGAGCGCTATGCTTATTTCTTGCTAAAAAACGATTCTCGCACCACCGAAGCGCTAGCGAATGCCTTGCGGCAGTTGCATACTCAGGTCAAAAGTTGCCCGAAAACTTTCGCGCTAATTGATGCTAACCAGGAAATCTCGCCCTTATATAGCGATCCGAAACGCGATCGCCAGCTAGTTGCCGTTGTCGAAGAGCCGCTAGATATAGTGGCATTAGAACGCACCGGGCAATTCCAGGGTACTTATCACGTATTGAGCGGAACGATTTCGCCGATTGACGGCGTCGGGCCAGAACAGCTTCATATACCTGAGCTATTGCAGCGATTGCGCGACGATAACGTCGAGGAGGTTATTATTGCTACCAACGCTAGCGTCGAGGGCGAATCAACCGCACTATTCATCCAGCGCCAAATCAAGGAATCGCACCTAGCTACCAAGGTTTCGCGTTTAGCTCGCGGCATTCCTGTGGGCGTCGATCTAGAGTATGCCGATCAAATTACCCTCGGGCACGCGCTGGAAGGGCGGAGGTTTTTGTAAAAAAAGAAAATAGCCCGCCGAAAACGTGCTCAAGCCGGAAACTGGGTATTCAACCCAGGAAACGCAGAAATGTGCGCCTCGAACCAGGTTGAACAGTTTCCGGCGAGCTATTTTCAGCGGGCCTGGGTCCTCTATCGCTTCTCGCCGTCCTGCTTGCGCCAGTAGCGCGTCAGCAGGTTGTGTGTAAGAAGTCCATAGGGGACTGACACGATAGCTATCAGAGCAAAGCACAACGCGTCTGATTTGACGACGCTGCGCAGTACCGCTCCGACTAAGATGCCGATAGCGATCGGCATCATGTTTAGGAAGCTACCAACGACGAGCCTTCCCCGGTCTCCGTCCACTTCTTTCTCACCTCCTCTCGAGATGTGCTCAAAGCAAAGGGCGACTCTTCGCCCTTTTGGTAACTTTGAGCGAAAAGTTAATATATATATCAGTATTAGGACAAAAAGTCAAATTTTCCGTAAAATTACACTGTGTTTTTTTGTAACTTTACTTGCATAAAAAGACGGCAGATCCAGTTAGCTATATTATATGAGTTTGTTAGTTTTACTTTTCTAACTTTTTCTTCTGCTTTGACTTTACAATTGGCGAAGCAACAGCGCAGCCAATCGCTCCAAGTATCGATACGACGGCGATTTGGCGCATAATATATTTGCCTCTGCCGAATGGGCCTTCTTCCCACGCCATATGAGCTTTCAAGCTTTCTGAAGTTATCGGACAATTTTTCTTAGTGTCTTTGAATCCGGAACTTGGCTGGCCGTTTTTGGCGCAAACGTATTCTGGTTCTGGTCCGGACGGCGGTATGCAGCTGACAGCAATTAATACTGCCGCAATAGCCGCAAGCGATCTGGCGATGATCAATAGTAATTTTGGTGTTTTCATAAAACCTCCTTAATTTAACAAAGCTTACAGATATTGTAACACGAGGTTTACCTGTTAATAATTTTTAACCTGCTATGTCAAGTAAATCGCAATACGCTAAACCTATATTGACTGAATGAGTTGCTGGTAAATGCCATGCGTCTGTCTAATTCTTGCTACTGATACCGATTCGTTTACGGTGTGCGCTTGGTCGAAATCGCCAGGACCGTAGATGACTGTCTCTGCGCCAATGGCCTGGAAGAACGCTTGATCGGTGCCGCCGTAGCTGACTGCTGTCTCAGCTTCTGGCAGTAGGCGCTGCATGGTTTTCAAGATTTTGGCGTTCGTATCGCACAAAGCAGACGGCACAGGTGTAGCGGGGTGCCGCCATGTGCAATCGTAGCGAGCAGCTATCTCGTCAACCCAATTTTCAAAGTCTGCGTCCAGGGGCGGCGTGGTACGTATATCGACCATCACAGAGCTGACACCAGCTGTTTTGTTGTTAGAGTATGACTCTGCAGGTTCAATGCGTGTTGGCGTGAAGCTAGGAGCGCCCAAAATATCGTGGCTATAGGCGGCATGAAGCTGCTCGCGAATCTCTGGCAAATCATTCAAGAACGACACCACGGCTGGCAGTGAACTATCGTAATAAGCGCTCTCTTGCGAGGCGTGGCTTGACGTGCGCTCAAAGATAAATTCAACAAACTTGTTGCCGCGATGTCCGATTTCAATTCGATTATCCGTCGGTTCGGCGATGGCACAGCTAACTTCTTCGTACTGTGTCTTTTCTGAAAAATACTTCGCAAAATCAGCCGACCCAGCACCATCAACCTCTTCGCTAGCAACGGCGACGCACCACACGTCAAGGTCGTCACGCCGTTTGTTTGCGTATTCGGCGGCGGCTATCATTTGTAGAGCGACGCCAGCTTTCATGTCGGTGGCGCCTAGACCATACAGCCGACCGTCCGTAACGTATGGTTGCCACGGACTCTGCCGCCAAGCTGACTCATCGCCAGGAGAAACCGTATCAACATGCCCGCACAGAATAAGGGCGCGCTGTGCCGGCTGTTTGCTGGCGCGAATAAGCCCAGTAGTAAAACGTTTCTCGGTAATAACCTTATCGAAATTCACCGATTGCATCCATGACGCGACGAAGTGCAAAATCTCGGTCTCGTTGCCTGATATCGACGGGATGGCTATCAGTTGCTCGGTTAATTCAATAATATCTAGCCGTCTGCGTTTTGCGTCTTGTCCCATACCATTACGGTATCACAACAACCATACTTTTTGCTACCCTGACCATACAACGGACACTCTTGGCATAATGCCAGCGCCTCTGGCGGCACTTCATCGGGCGAGTTGATTTCGCGTCCACCGATACGTTCAGCGATTGGCAGGCTGTCTGGGTTGCAGAAGGCATATGGTGTGAGGTCTTCATTTTGTGCTGCGCGAACAATCTTGTCAAGCAATATAGTGCCGACGCCATGGCCTCGTAGGCTACCGTCAACCTTTAGCGATCCTACTTCAGCCATACGAATAGTGCCGTTGCCAGGATCGTGTTCAATTGGCTCCATCGCCCCTACATATCCGGCTAGGCGGCTTGAAAAATAATCAATTTTGGTTGGCTCAACAGTCTCTTTCACTGTTTCAAGCGGCGATAATGCGACGACGCCAATGCGTTTTTGGGCGATATCTGCTGGCGATACTTTTAGCATTTGTTTATCGCCCTCTTTGCGTTTATTAACAAAATTAGCAATAGCAGCGGCAGCGATCTGAGTTTGTTCGTCGCTGGCGCCAGCTGTGAGTTCAGCAAAAGTTATAAGCGTAAGCTCAATAGGGGCTTCTCCGGATTTTGGTTTAGTAGTAACCGTCTCGACTATATCTGTGTATTATAGTATAAATTTATTGTAATGTCAAGTAAACTTAAAGACTATAGTTAGTGTATAATCTAAATCATGGATATAGCCCAGATTTCTCAGATTGATAAAGTTAAAACGCTTATTTGCGAGTTGCTTGGCAGCGACAAGTCTGGGCACGCCGATGATCATGTCGAGCGAGTGGCGCTGCTGGCGGAGCGTTTTACTAGCGAATGCAGCGAACTGGTGGATTTGCAAGAAGTACTGTTGACGGCTTGGCTGCATGACGTTGATGACTATAAATTAGTCGGCAAAGAGCAAGCTGAAAAGCTGGAAAACGCCAAGCGAATTATGGCGCAGGCTGGTGTGGCGGGCGGCTTGCAAAAGGCTGTTTTAGAAAATGTTGCGGCGATTGGTTATAGCAAACGGCTGAACGGCAAGCAGCCGCAGCGTCTGGCAGGGCAGTTGGTATCTGACGCTGATATGTGTGACGCTATCGGCGCGGTGGGGATTGAGCGGGCACTGGTCTATGCTTGCCATCACGGCGGGCGGATTTTTGATCCCGCGGTTTGGCCGAATGCTAATCTGGCGGCGCACGAATATAATGCTGACGGCAATACGCATGATACCGACGGCTTCATTAATCACTTTTTTGAAAAGCTGCTGAAACTGAAGGGCTTGATGCTGACCGAGCCAGGGAAGACGGAAGCAGAAAACCGCCAGCAAATTATGGTTGATTTCTTACGCCACTATTTCCGCGAGAAGAATGCGCCGGACTGGAGCGAATTTTTAGAAGAATACTTACGCCGTTGATAGGCCGCTGAAGTGCTTTCTCGTTTATTCCGATTCTCTACCTGGAAAGCTGGTGCTCAAAATTTTTAAGCCGGTGTCGACGACTAATTGGCAGGCTTGCTGTTGCGAGAGGGGTGCTAGGTGTTTGTTCTCGCCGCTTGGATGGAGCGAATGGCCAGCTTTTGGTACGATAATAGCTCGTTGTCTAGCCTCGTGCAATCCGTGCAGTTGCCAGCTTCGCCTCCAGCTGCTAACAATTAACGGAGTACTAGTATTCCAGTCTCTTTCTGCCGCAATTACTGCCGCGCGGCCAATTTTGACTGATTGGTGTAGTTGCTCTTCTAGATCGCAAGTTTCTTGGATGTCGTGAAAGTACTCCCGAGGAATAGGAAGCCATTTGTGGCGTAGAACGCTGAAATCACCTATCTTGCCGTCTGGAAACATCGGACATTGCATTTCTGTGTCATTATGGCGTCGTCGTTTTCTAGAATTTGGCAGTTGAATTACTTCGTTGGGGTTTGGTAATGGGGGTGAAAAAGTTACAAGTGCTGTGTTTATGTTTTCTTTTGTCATGGATAATAATGCCTGATGGGCAGCAATTGTACCCATGCATTGGGCTATTAGTAATACAGGGCCTTCTTTGTCTCTGTCAGATACGTTATCCATTATTTCTTCATATTGTTCTGAGGGTGAGCGAACGCGAGAACTAGTCGTGTCATCGGTGACACCGTGAACATTGTGAGAAGTAATATCATAGTTTAATAGAGTATGATTAATACAATTAAAGGCGACTGAGCCTCTCTCTAAGTGATTACCGCCTCCGCCTACACAAAAAGCTGTTATGGGTTGTTTTAGACCATCCATCGTTTCGCTTAATATCATATCATACATTGCATATTTGTCAAATTCATAAGCTGGCTTGTCATTATGTTAATATTGAAATATGAATCAGGCGATAATTGTTCACGGTAAGCCGTCTAAACAATCGTATTTCAACCCAAATCTACCGAGCGCCAGTAACTCGATTTGGATTCCATGGCTGCAACAGCAGCTGCTAATTCGCGGTATTGACACTCAG
>JABCOL020000019.1 GCA_013333625.2 Candidatus Saccharimonadota bacterium
AACTTTTTTATTCAGAAGCTACCCCTATAATAATCCATGAAAACGGTTATGTCAACATGTTTACTAAAGATTTAATGAGTAAAAAAAACTACACCTGATTGTAGGGCAAGAACAGCTATTTTTAACTCTCAAGCAGTCCTTAGTGATGCTAGGTTGCTACCAACCGCGTAGTCCTTCTGCTTGCTATATTTATACGGTATGTGGAGGAGGGCGATAGACCATGCAATACAGGTAATAACGCCGCCCTCCTTAACGAGAGACGGACTACTGAGGTTTTGGTAGTGGCAATAACATGATTTAAAAATCTACCACAAAGATGAAGGATGTTGTTAATAGTGACTGATATTGTATGCGCGTATGTCTGCACCCAGTGGACAATAATTATATATTTGTAACATATTGAGTAGTATGCTTTTGTTTAAGTAATTCTAAAGAAATTATTAGATAAGTCGTAGCGTATTTACTAGCCATTGCTACTGTATGAGCTGTGATCTAATTGGCATAGACAAAGAATTTTCTTGGCAGATATAAGCCTGGTGAATTATTATTGTTGTAATATTCACTGTATGGTCACTGTCCTTAGAATATTGATTTTACAGATGATTGTATGGTAAATATTATTAATTTATGTGATTATTACAACAAATTTCTTGGAAATATACTTGATTTATTTCGCAATAGATGCTAATATGTGTACATGAGCTTTTGAAAAACAAACAAAGCAAAAAAGTACATTAAAATAATTAATTCTAGAATATCGCTTAGCGCTAAATATTACTTTGGTGTAGGGAACGGCTGCAACATGAAGCTGAAAGCATATAGTCTATATTTGATTATTGTGTTTTAGTCATGGTGCCGCCGATGCTCCACTAAAGTTATTTGTGATTATTCGCAAGTTACAAATAGTATAGGTGTTGAGCGCGCGTGGATAGTACACACACATCCAGTTTATCCTTATCTTTGCAAGGTATTGGTAATGAGAGTACTGGATGTGTGGAAGGAACTTCACGCAAGGACATGCTCCTTACATAAGGAGCGGTCAGTCGCCTTGAGCGATGACGACGAACTCGCAATGCCCGCGCCCTAATAGTTGTTTTGAAGCGGCGGATGGAGCGTTTGTAGTTCAACTTCTGTTATCGCTCGGGCTCTTTTGGGCTATGCGCTCGTGTATAATATGTGATATGAAGCAGAAGATCGCTATTACAATTGGCTGCGTTGCAACCCTAACGGTATTATTGATTATAAATATGACTACCCCATCTGGCATAGGTCCTTTTGGGGTTCTTTTGTTTTTATTTTCCCTATATGTGGCACTAACTAGCGCTTTATATATTTTGCTGAGATTTTTATTTTCTATATTACATGTGCCAAAGCCTAGAGATGGTAGTAAAAATCGACAGGATATAAAATTGTATTATTTCTCCAGCGTGCTTGCTTTGGCTCCAGTTATATTGCTAGGAATTCAATCTATTGGCGGCATAAAGCTTTTTGATATCTGTCTCGTTGTCATCTTTGAAGTGATTGCTTGTTTGTACGTATATAAGAGGTTCTAACATGGTCTTTTCGTGTACACCATGATATAATTTGAGTATGAATCCTGAGACGACGCCAGTAATACCGAGGACAGAATCAGCGCCTGTAGCTCCTGATGTAGAGCGTCAATATGATAATCAAGAAAAAAGTTTTGAACAGTATGGGGCACAGTCCATTGAGCAGGGGAAGCAATTACCTGCTACGCCGGCGTTGCCTGTTGTTGACATAGCAAACTTGGCACAGCCTACTCCTCAGGATCCTGCTAGTGTTCAGACACCGCAGACGGATGATGATGCAGTTATGGCAGGAGTTCCTTCTATAGCAGGGGATGATGATTTGATTGAGAAAGAGTGGGTTGATAAGCTAAAGAGCTTAATTGCTCTAACAGAGGGGAATCCTCATGAACGAGCGCGGGTCATTGCTCAGCTGCAAGCAGATTATTTGAAGAAACGATATAATAAGACTCTTGGTCAGTCTAATGAGTAGGATGGATTAATGGGTGGAGTTCTCATCTTAGGATTACTGGTATTAGGGATTATAGCTGTTGGAACATCAGTAATTTTTATACTGTACCGTAATGCTATGCGTGAAGCAAAGAATTATGAGCGCGGCCTAAAAATGGTGCCTTTGTTGATACATTTGCCTCCGACCAGTGAGGATATAGATAATGGTAGCCGTGACCAGCGTGACCTCAATGAGGAGGTCATCTCTCAGGCACAGGTTATGTATAATATTATATCCAGCACCGCTACCAAAGGCTTTAAGAGTAAGTTTTATGGTCAGCGTCATATATCTCTTGAGATTGTCGCTACTGGTGGTTTAGTCCACTATTATGCAGTGGTGCCTGTGGTGCTGATCGACGTTATTCGCCAAGCTATCATAGCAGCTTATCCATCAGCACGATTGGAGGAGATGAGCGAAGTGAATATTTTTAGTGAGATTGGTCGCACTTCTGGCATGATAGGCGGTGAATTCACCTTGCGCAAGTCTTTCATTTATCCAATAGCGACGTATCAAGAATCAAAGCGTGATGCATCGCGGGCATTGCTTAATGCACTTTCGTCTGCATCGAAAGACGATGGAATTGGTATACAATTTCTCATCAGGCCAGCATATGACGGCTGGGCTAAAGCCTCTGAGCTTCACATTGACAATTTGCGAAAACATAAAAAGAAAAAGACGGGTATTGGTGCACTTATAGCCCCGAAGGATATTTTGGAAGCGTTGTGGAAACCACCACAAGAAAATGATGAAAAGCAAAAAGAAGAAGAAAATAAGCCGTTGAGTTCGCTTGAGCAGGCAGAAGTTGATGCCGTCAGTGAAAAGACTAGGTATCCGGCCTATGAGGTTTTGATTCGTGTTGTGGTCTCTTCTAATACTGCAGCAAGGTCTCAATCTCTACTGAAGAATATTATTGCCGCTTTTGCGTTGTTTGATTCACCACGAAATAATGGATTTAAGTTCTCAGTTACGCGTAATATAGAGGAAATTACAACAGCATACATAATGAGGTTTTTTCCACAACAGATAAAATATAACATCTTGAATAGTGTAGAAATGGCAACGTTGTTTCATTTACCTGGCTCCTCGTCGATACCAACATCTCAGGTTAAACGTCAGATGTCCAAGCAGGTTGATGGTCCTACAGATGTTTTGGACGAAGGCCTGTTGATTGGTTATAACGAATTTCGTGGAGTTAAAAAACCTATTCGCATCGGAACAAAAGACCGTCGTCGCCACGTTTATATCATTGGTCAAACTGGTGTCGGTAAGTCTGTCTTGCAGGAGAATATGGCATATCAAGACATGATGGATGGTCGAGGCTTTGCGTTTATTGACCCGCACGGAGACTTGGTAGAGTCTCTTCTTGGTAAGGTGCCAAAAGAGCGTGTCGAAGATATTATCTATTTTAATCCAGCCGACATGACAAACCCTATTGGTTTGAATATGTTTGAGTTTGATACACCAGACCAGAAAGACTTTTTGGTGCAAGAAGCAATCAATATGCTGTATGGGTTGTATGACCCGGGGCATACGGGAATCGTTGGTCCTCGTTTGGAGCACATTTTCCGTAACTGTGCGTTGTTATTGATGTCTGATCCCGCGGGCGGAACGTTTATCGATATACCAAAATGTCTCATAGACCCAGAATTTGTGAAGAGTAAACTGAAATATGTTACCGACCCGCAAGTGATTGATTTCTGGACAAAGGAGTTTCCAGCGTCACAGCGATCTAATGAAGCTGGTGAAGTTGTGTCTTGGGTTGTCGCAAAGTTTGGTCCATTTATCTCTAACGATGCAATGCGCAACATCATTGGACAAACGAAGTCTGGATTTAACTTGCGGGAGATAATGGATAATAATAAGATCCTATTGGTTAATCTTTCCAAGGGTAAGATGGGAGAGTTGAACTCCAAGCTGCTCGGTATTATCTTTGTGATGAAGTTTCAGGCTGCAGCGATGGCTCGAGCCGATACCCCAGAGGACCAGCGAGTTGATTTTTCATTGTATGTTGACGAGTTTCAGAACTTTGCTACAGATAGCTTTGAGTCTATCTTGTCTGAGGCTCGTAAATATAAGCTAAGCCTTATCATGGGTAACCAGTTCATGACCCAGTTGACGGATAAGATACGTGAAGCAATTATCGGTAACGTCGGTACGGTGATTTCTGGGCGTATTGGCGTGACGGATGCTGAGTTGATGGTCAAGAAATTTCAACCAGTTTTTGATGTGGATGATTTGTCTAAGTTGCCAAACTTCCAATCAATTACCTCAGTCATGATTAATAATGTTCCATCGGCGCCGTTTAGTATGAATTGGATACCACCGATGGGACAGGAGAACTCTCAGCTGCGGGATGCGCTGGTGAGGCTGTCCTCTGCGAAATATGGTAGGCCGCGTGCTGTTGTGGAGAAGGAAATATTTGAGCGGTTAGGTAGGGCGAATACAAAGACACAAGCTACTTCACCTAAACCTACTGCACTACGAGAAAACAAATCTTTCCTAGACGAGTGGTTGTCGAAGCGTAAGCAGATAGGCGGTGCGCAGCCAGTACCAACACAAAAAGCCTCTGGCGCGTTATCTCCTGCAACGCCAGTGACGATACCGACGCCAATGTCTACTGCTAGTTCAGGCCCTAACATGCAGAGTTTGAGTAGTGGTCAGATGGGTGGCTTGTCACGGTCGCCTCAGGATAATCCTGGTACTCCTGTAGATATACCGACAACACCTCCGGTTGCCAATGCTATGCCATCTTCAGATACTCTTAATAAAGAGAATTTATCTATCCAAGAAAGAATGCAACAAGAGCTAGACTCAGCGCAAACAAAGCCGTCTAACAACAGGCTTGACCTCAGGGATGGTAATCAGGACTCGGACAGAGAAATATCAATAAAATTGCGATAAATTTAGAATAAGAGGCCTAAGATTCGGTAGTAGCTTAGCTGCTACTCCCGCCTTTCACGCCTATGCGGATGTAGTCAAACAACATACCAGCAAGCCATCCAATGGTGAATGCTGCAATCGTCTCAAATCCCGACAGAGGGTACCCGTTTATTTTTGCTAGGGTATATATAGCGAGAGTTAAGACAAAAGCCGCCACAGAGCCAGACAGTATGGCGTTTGGTCGAGCAACTGTTCTACCTGTGACTTCGCTAACTTTTTCGATGGTGGGGTTATGAATAACCTTGCTGAAAGTTCGGCTGGACTTAGGGAGCTGGCTTTGAACTGTTTCCATGGTCTTTTTGAAGCTGTCTTTGCGATCCTCTTTGGTTATGAGGCGTTCGGCCTTTGCGGGTTGCTTCTTCTTTTCTTGTTTTACCTCTTCAGCTTCGGATTTTTCAATAACTCTTTCGAGTTGCTCACGTGCTTCAGCCTCTGATTTTTCTGCTGGTGAGCTTTCTTTTTCGACTCGATTTTTGATAACTTCGGCTGCACGATTGTGTGTTTCTGTTCGCAGATCATTCAGGCCTTCGTGTGATATTTTAGCCTCGTTGTTGAACTTAAGTGATTCTTTCATTGTGACTACACCTAACTTTTATTTAAATTGTACCTACTGAGTTGTATGTGTGCCGTATGATGCGCACTTCTTTCTTGAGCTGCCTGGACCGTAAGTAGAAGAATGTGACGACTGAAAGGATTAGGCCTGCGAATAGCATATTCTCGCTAGCTCCAGTGCGGGGCAGCTGCGTAGCCACTGTCTCGACGACTTTCTTTTCATTTGGACAATCAACTTTAACGCTTACGGTGTTACCGAAAGTGTTGTCCATCCTACAGTCAAAGGATCCAGGATTACTAGTACCAGTGCTCATAGAGGATATTTTACTGGCCATTTGTATCGTAAAGGTGCGTTCTTGGGTCTCGCCAGGTTTGATAGTTATCTCTGGCCATTGGAGAATGGTCTTGCCTCCATTGCTATTGGCATCTTCTTTGAGGGTTCCGCCGCCCGATTCAAAGATAGTTGAATATTGCAGAACATCACCCAAGTTCTCTGTGAATGTATATTTTTCTGGTGCAAAACCCTTGTTGGTGACCTTTAGGTGATAGGTAATACGATCGTGTGCTTTCGCGGTGGTCTTAGTAGCGTCCATATTACTCTGAGTGAGGTTTATAGCGCTCTTTTGTTGGATAAAGGAAGCAGAACACTGCTTATCTTCTATCCAAAGAGTTGGGTTGCCTGCACATGGCTGACAGCGTGGGTCATTTTTAAGTAGGGTTGGATTTTGCGGGCACCTTTCTGGCGCAGCGATATTGAACGTCTTTTGACAGCCGGCAGAGGTGCGGTCACCTAGAGAAGTTTTGAGTGTTACAGTTACTTTGTATGATCCAGGGGTTTTTTCTTGATATGTTACATTTGGGGTGGTGCTCTCTAGAGTTTTTACAAGAGAATTACCCCTATAAACTTGAAACACATATTTTTGTATTTTGGCGCCATTAGCGGCACTTGTGTTAGCAGTAAACTGATATTTATTATTATCGCTTTGCTTCACCTCTAAGGTATTACAGGTGACTACGGGAGCTGGAGGTGTAGAACAGTTTGGATAGGTACCGATTTGTCCTGGAGGGCAGGTTGGTGCTGGAGGGATGCTTTTGGTAATGAGATTGCCACAGTTACGCATAATTGCGAACCAGCCGAACTTAGCTGAGTGGCCTACGTACGCGGTATAGGTAAAATTACCCCAAAGCTGATGTGGCCTGTAGTAAAAACTACGCATTCCACTGCCAGCTGATTTAACAGAGTAGGAGCCCTCTCCTTGGGCTGATCCAAAATGTGGAGTCATCCCCCATGAATAGTTGCCGTCACGGCTGTGTAGAGTTTGCAGGTTGCGGGTTGCATTTGATAGCTCTGCGCGGGTGATACCAATTGTATTGAACAATGAGCGGATATCGTTGGTGTTAGCATCATAGTGATTCATCATTTGGCTTCCACTCCATACGCCACCTCGAACCATGTCGCTTGGGTCTGCAGCATTTGCTGATTCCGGAGGAGAGAATACCACTAAGGATTGGACGATTAACGCAAGAACAGTGAAAATTAAGCCTAATTTTCGAGTAGCCTCCTCTTTACTTAACCTTTTTGCATAAAAGCCCAATTCATTGATAAGTGATGGACTAAATGGCAAGTGAGAAACTATTTTTCTAAACATGGTTGCCCCGTTCTTGTATGTTTATGTAATCTATTATTATGATAGTATCTACTCCATTTTAGCATAAGAAATATGTTCAGGTAAAGCACTTGAGTGAACAATTTTTTTGCGGTATAATGAGAGAGTTGTAAATAGCTGACAAGTCAGGAAATAGTGAGGGAGACATGGCTAAACAAACAGATAATCAATCCTATGATGGATCACAAATTCAGGTTCTCGAAGGACTTGAGCCGGTTCGTAAGCGCCCGGGTATGTATATTGGTAGTACTGGCTATGACGGTGTACACCATTTGATTAAGGAGATTGCCGACAACTCGATCGACGAGGCTATCGCTGGGTATGCTACAAAAGTTGAAGTAGTATTGCTGGAGGACGGTGGTGTTCAGATCACTGACGATGGTCGTGGCATACCGGTTGATAAACATCCGAAGACTGGTATGAGTACACTGGAAACTGTGTTAACAGTGTTGCACGCTGGTGGTAAGTTTGGCGGCGGTGGCTACAAGGTGTCGTCTGGACTTCACGGTGTTGGATCGAGTGTTGTCAATGCCCTCTCTACTAAGATGATCGCTGAAGTGGTGCGTGACGGTCAGCTCTACCGGGTGATGTTTGCAACTGGTGGCATTGTGGAGCCACTCAAGAAGGTTGGTAAGACAGATCGGCCAACTGGTACGCGGATAATTTTCTATCCCGACCCAACAATATTTAAAGAAACGGTTGATTTTGATTATAAATGGGTGGTTAACTATTTGCGCCACCAGGCATACTTAACCAAAGGCGTATACACCTCTGTTGTAGACGAGCGTACGGGTGATCGTCAGGCTTTCTACTTTGAAGGCGGAATTCAAAGTTATGTGAAGCATTTGAACTTGGGTAAAGATGTTTTAGCCGATGCGCCATTTTACGTTGAAAAACAAGTTGAAGACTGCATGGTGGAAATTGCTGTGCAATATAACGACACCTATATTGAGACAGTGAAGCCGTTTGCTAATAATGTGCTGACACCAGACGGTGGTACACACCTAGTCGGTTTTCGTTCAGCGTTGACCAGGGTCATCAATGACTATGCACGTAAGAACAGCCTACTGAAAGAGAAAGAAGACAACCTGACTGGCGACGACATTCGTGAGGGCTTGACAGCGATTATTTTGGTTAAATTGCCCGATCCACAGTTTGAAGGTCAGACTAAGAATAAACTTGGTAATCCAGAGATGCGTCGCTATGTTGAGCAGGTGATGAATGAGTACTTTTCGTACTATCTGGAGGAAAATCCTGGTGTTGCTAAGAAGATTGTTGGTAAGGCGACCTTGGCGGCACGAGCTCGCAAAGCGGCACGAGCAGCACGCGACAATGTGATCCGTAAGGGCGCACTTGATGGTATGGGATTACCGGGCAAATTGTGGGACTGTTCAAGTAAGAGCCCAAGTGATAGTGAAATTTACATCGTTGAGGGTAATTCAGCAGCGGGTTCAGCTAAAGAGGGCCGCGACAGTAAAACTCAGGCGATTTTACCACTTCGCGGTAAGGTGTTGAACACTGAGCGGGCTCGACTTGACAAAATGTTTGCTAACAAAGAGATTGTGGCAATGATCCAGGCGTTTGGCGTTGGGATTGGCGATCAGTTTGATATTAATGGTCTGCGTTATCACAAAATTATCATCATGACTGATGCCGATGTTGACGGCAGCCACATCGCGACTTTGCTGTTGACCTTCCTATTTCGTTATATGAAAGAGGTGGTTGAAGGCGGTTATGTGTACCTTGCTAAGCCGCCGCTATACTCAATCAACCGCGGCCAGAAGAAGATCTACGCATATGATGAGGCGGAGAAAGACAAAGTCTTGGCAGACCTGATTGCTGATAAGAAGGGTCGCGGTACAGCGATTGATGATGAACAGGATATCACAAAGCAGGCTGGCGTGACGATTTCACGGTTTAAGGGTCTTGGTGAAATGGACGCTGACCAGTTATGGGAGACGACGATGAATCCAGAAAATCGCGTGTTGATTCAGGTCAGAGTGGAAGACGCCGAGGAAGCGGACGCAATCTTTACGCGACTGATGGGTGATGATGTGAGCTTGCGTAAAAGCTTTATTCAGAGCTGGGCAAAAAATGCTAACTTAGAGGATTTGGATATTTAATCATGAGTGATCAGGACAAACAGATGCAACCAACCAGTGAACATGAGTCAATTGAGGCAACACCAGATACGGTGACTGAAGCATCAGCAGGATTAGAGCGACGCCGACTTGAAAATGTGATGCAAGACAATTTCTTCCGTTATTCGATGAGTGTCATCGTTGACCGGGCATTGCCAGATGTGCGTGATGGTCTGAAGCCGGTGCATCGCCGTATTTTGTATTCAATGAATCAGAACGGCAACCGTAGTACTGCGAAATTCGTCAAATCAGCACGTATCATCGGTGACGTGATGGGTAAATATCACCCGCATGGTGACTCAGCGATTTATGACTCAATGGTTCGTTTGGCGCAAGATTGGGCAATGCGCTACACCTTGGTACAAGGTCAGGGAAACTTTGGTTCAATGGACGGAGACCCACCAGCTGCTCACCGTTATACTGAGGCGCGACTTGATAAGCCGGCTGAAGAATTACTAACTGACATCGAGAAGGAAACGGTTGATTTTAAGGATAACTTTGATGGTTCAGAGCGTGAGCCGATTGTGTTGCCGGCAAAGTTACCGAATTTGCTGTTGAACGGCCAGATTGGTATTGCTGTTGGGATGGCAACGAGTATCCCGACACACAACCTGGGTGAGTTAGTAGATGCGACAATTGAGCTGATTGATAACCCTGAGGCGACAGTTGACGACTTGCTGCAGCATGTGAAGGGTCCAGACTTTCCGACGGGCGCGATCGTCTACGGTGGTGCACCGATGCGCCAAGCGTATGCGACTGGTCGCGGTAGTGTGATGATGCGAGCAGTGGCAGAGATCCAGGAGACCAAACGAGGTCGACACCAGATTGTTGTTACTGAGATACCGTATGGTGTAAATAAAGCAACATTGATCGAAAAAATTGGTGAGCTTCACAAAGAAAAGCGGGTACAGTTGGCTGACCTACGTGACGAAAGCTCTAGAGGTAAGGTCCGCATCGTCATCGAGCTGAAAAAGGATGCCTATCCAAAGAAGGTGTTGAATCAGCTGTACAAATTAACGGCCTTACAGACGAGTTTTAATTACAACATGCTGGCGTTGGTTAATACCATGCAGCCACGAATTTTAGGTTTGCACGATATTTTGAGCGAATTTGTCAAACACCGCCAGTCTGTGGTGCGCCGTCGTACTGAGTTTGAGCTAAAAAAGGCAAAAGCCCGGGCGCATATCTTGGAAGGCTATAAGATCGCGCTAGATCACATTGACGAGGTGATTAAGACGATTCGTGCTTCAAAAACTCAGGATGAGGCAGAGAAGAACCTGCGCGCTAAGTTCGGACTGAGCGAAATTCAAGCCAAGGCTATCTTGGCGATGCAGCTGCGACGTCTGACTGGGCTTGAGCGTGAAGCGGTTGAGAATGAACTGCGCGAGCTCTTGAAGCTGATTGCACGACTAGAAGCCATCTTAGCTGATGAGCAAGAGATTCTGAACATCATCAAGACTGAGCTCTTGGAAATGAAAGAGAAATATGGTGATGAGAGGCGTAGTAAAATTATCAACCATGAGCTGGGTAAGTTCTCTGATGAGGAGTTGATCCCAGAGGAAGATGCTGTTGTCCTTTTGACAACTGAGAATTATATCAAGCGAACTTTGGCAAGTGACTACCGCAAGCAGAACCGCGGTGGTAAGGGTAAGCGCGGGATGACTACAAAGGAAGAAGACATCATCGCACAGATAATTCCAGTAAGTACGCATGACTACCTGCTGTTCTTTACCAACAGGGGTCGTGTATTCCGCCTCAAGGCATATGAAGTCCCGGCTGCTAGTCTCAGCGCTAAAGGTGTTGCTGCAGTGAACCTGCTCCAACTTCAGCCAGAAGAGAAGATCACAGCTATCATTAAACATGAGAAGAACGCGAGCGACGCTGGTTATCTGTTTATGGCGACGAAGAACGGTACTGTTAAGAAGACTCCGCTGGGTGACTATGCTAATATCCGTACGAATGGTTTAATTGCCATAAAACTAGACGATGGTGATGAGCTGAAATGGATCAAGAAAACTGATGGAGAAAGTGATGTAATTATTTCAACATCAGCTGGTCAGGCAATTAGGTTTAACGAAAAGGATGCGCGACCAATGGGCAGGGCTGCTCGCGGAGTGCGCGGTGTTCGTCTGCGACCAAATGACCGAGTAGTCGGTATGGATATTGTTACCAGCGATGACCAGACATTGTTAGTTATTAGCGAACAAGGCTTTGGTAAGCGCACTAAGGTGACCAATTTCCCGAGCCATAAGCGTGGCGGGGTCGGTATTAAAGCGGCGATCGTGACGGCAAAGACAGGACCGATCATATCAGTTCAGACGATTGACCCGACTATGACGGATGCTATCTTGGTGTCACAAAATGGACAGACGATTCGCATTAGTCTCAAAGACATCAAGCTACTAGGTCGTACGACTCAAGGTGTTACGATCATGCGGCTGGGTGACAATGATGCGGTATCTTCTATAGGCTTAATGGAAGAGCGGTCTTCTGAAGAGGACACTAAATGAGATATTTGCTAGTGCCTTTGTTGGCATGGGCATTAGCTCAGGGTTTAAAGCATATCTTTCGCTTGATGGGTAGAAATCGTCGAGTATTTAGCAAAAATCCAAAGTCGCCCCTCTTGTTGTCTGGTGGTATGCCAAGTGCTCATGCTGCAACGGTGGTTTCATTGACTGCTGTGGTTGCGTTATATGACGGTATTGATACGGTACAATTTGCTATCGTTCTCTGGGTGACTATGATCATTTTGTATGATGCCATGATGGTGAGATTCTCTTCTGGGCAGCAGGGAGACACGCTAAATCAGCTCTTAGATGAGCAGAAAAGTTCTTTGCCTCGCATCCGTGTAGCGCATGGTCATACCCCTGTTGAGGTTGCTGTTGGCGCCACGATAGGAATGCTTGTTTCACTTGTTGTCTTTTTCGCAACAAAATAATTACAAAATAGTATTGACCAAAGGTTGGTTGATGATGTATGATAAGTATCAGTCTGGTCGTGGGGATGCGAGCGAAACGACAATTACAATCTGTAATGATCAAGTTACGTGAGGATTTTTGGCCAGTCTATCGAACTTTAACAATTTGATTGTGCAATATCATCGTCAGTTTATATTTTTGTAGAGCCTTAATACTTTGATACAAAGTAGATTTTTAACGGAGAGTTTGATCCTGGCTCAGGATGAATGCTGGCGGCGTGCCTAACACATGCAAGTCGAGCGGCAGCGAG
>JABCOL020000020.1 GCA_013333625.2 Candidatus Saccharimonadota bacterium
GATAGATGTTGATATGAGGTAGTTGGATTTATTATTTATAGCTTTTATGTCAAGTTTATTGTGACAATTTTTGATTATCGAGATGCTTAATTTCATATTATTATATATTAACACCATAACGATGTTTAGTATAAACTTCCCATCCCCGCTCATCTGTGCTACAATTAACAACCAAAGGAAGGTCTGCGTTAACATCAGACCATATTTTTATGAAGGACGCTAGCAAGATTCGAAATATTGCCATTATTGCCCACGTCGATCACGGCAAGACAACCATGGTTGATGGGCTGCTCAAACAGTCGCGCACATTTCGCGACAATCAGGCCGAGATGAGCCAAGAATTGATCATGGATTCGGGCGACCAGGAGCATGAACGCGGTATCACCATCACCGCCAAACAGACCTCGATTTTTTACGGTGATTATAAAATCAATATAATCGACACGCCGGGACACGCTGATTTTTCCGGCGAGGTCGAGCGGACACTGCAGATGGCGGACGGCGTCCTACTGATCGTTGATGCACAGGAAGGGCCGATGCCGCAGACGAAGTTTGTGCTTTCAAAGGCGCTGGAACTGGGCTTGAAGCCAGTGGTGGTGATCAATAAAATCGATAAGCCGGCGCGGCGAATTGCCGAAGTTGAAGATGAGCTGAGTGATCTATTTTTGGAGCTCGCGACCGATGATAGTCAGCTGCATTATCCGATTTATTACGCCGTTGGGCGCGATGGCAAGGCGTGGCGGGAGATCCCTGCTGACCCGAGTGAAGACGCCGACCTCACACCAATTTTTGAGGCGATTATTACCGATATCCCGGCGCCGAGTGTCACAGCTGATGGCGGTTTCCAGATGTTGGTGACCAGCCTGCAGTACGATACCTTTCAAGGTAAATATGCCATTGGGCGGATTGCACGCGGGTCGGTCAAGCGCGGCCTGGCAGTCAGTTTACTGAAGCACGGCGAAGTATCGAGCTCAGCGCGAATTGAGAAAGTTTTTGGTTACCGCGGGCTGAACCGCGAAGAGCTTGACGAGGCGTTTGCTGGCGACATTGTGGCGCTGGGCGGCGTGAGCGAAGCGCACATTGGCGATACGATTGCTGATAAAGAACAGCCTGAGGCCCTGCCGGCGATCGCCATTGAAGCGCCGACATTGAGCATGTATCTTGGCCCAAATACCAGCCCGATGAAAGGACGCGAGGGTGAATTTACCACCTCGCGGCAAATTGGCGACCGATTGCGGCGAGAACTGGAAACCAACGTAGCACTGCGCGTCGAAGAAAACGGTATCGGCTTTACGGTGTCTGGCCGCGGCGAGCTGCACCTGAGCGTTCTGATCGAGACCATGCGGCGCGAAGGCTTTGAGTTCGAAGTCGGTCGCCCGCAAGTGGTGACCATCACCGATGACGGCGTCGAAAAAGAGCCAATTGAAGAACTGCAAATCGAGATTAGCAGCGAATTCATCGGCGCAATCAGCCAAGAATTGGGCGCACGCCACGCTGAAATGAAATCGCAAGAAACCACCGCCAGCGGCGCTACCCGCATGACCTATGCGCTGCCGACGAGGGCGTTGATTGGCCTGCGAAACGTACTGTTGACCGCCACCAAAGGCACGGTGATTATGAATTCCCTGCCGCATGGCTATCAACCACTGAGTGGTAAATTGCCAAAAGCCCGCGGCGGCGTACTCATCGCCTTTGAAGCTGGCACCACCACGCCGTATGCGCTGCAAGCGGCCGAGGCGCGCGGCGAACTCTTGGTCGGGCCGGGTACGGAAGTGTACGCCGGGATGATCGTCGGTATTTATAACCGCCAAGAAGACATCGAAATTAACGTTTGCAAGGCTAAACACCTAACCAACATGCGCTCCAAATCGTCCGATGGCACAGTGCAATTGACGCCATTTACGCAGTTTAGCCTGGAGCAATGCATCGACTTCATCGAGGATGACGAGCTGCTGGAGGTGACGCCAAAGTCCCTGCGTCTGCGCAAACGCTACCTCGATGCCAACGAGCGAAAGCGCGCCAACAAAAAGTAGAATTTTAGTTTAATATATGATTAAGAGGGGGTAATTATGACAAAAAAATGGCGCGACGTTAACGGATTTTATCAAATCTATCCGCGATCGTTTAAGGATTCTAATAGCGATGGCGTCGGCGACTTGCGCGGCGTGATCGATAAGCTTGATTATATTAAGGGCGGCGACAATTCGCTTGGCATCGATGCGATTTGGTTTTCGCCGTTTTATCCGTCGCCGCAAGCTGATATGGGCTACGATGTGGCGGACTACTGTGATATTGATCCGGTTTTCGGCTCGCTTGATGATTTCAAAGAGTTGGTTGAGAAAGCGCACGCTCGCGATATTAAAGTAATGGTCGATTTCGTGCCCAATCATACCAGCAACCAGCATCCGTGGTTTTTAGAATCGCAAAACTCCAAGGACAACGATAAGAACGATTTTTATGTTTGGCGCGACGCAAAACCTGACGGCTCAGAACCGAACAATTGGCTGAGTATTTTTGGCGGGTCGGCGTGGCAGTGGCACGAAGGGCGCCAGCAATATTACTTACACACATTCCTAAAAGAACAGCCAGATCTCAACTGGGATAACCCTGAGGTACGCCGCGAAATGCAAAACGTACTGCGTTTTTGGCTAGATCTCGGTGTTGATGGCTTTCGAGCGGACGCGGTACGTTGGATCAGCAAAGACCCAGAGCTGCGCGACGACCCAGTCGCCGAGCATTATCACGATAAGAAACCGCCGACACAATTCGATGATTTGCAGCATAAGTACAGCCGCTTCTGGGATAACCTTTTCCCGTATTTGCGGGAACTAACAGATATAGTCGCCTCGTATCCGGATCGCATCATGGTTTTTGAAGATTATCCGGATGAAAACTATAGCACTAGCGAACAATACTTGGGTTTTTATGGTGTCAATCCAAAAGTATCAATGCCATTCAATTTTGAAGGATTACACGCCAAATTTAATGCCGAGTCGATGAGCACAATCGTCAACGAATTCCAAGGCATGATCAACCCCGACGTGCACACACCCGTCTATTGTTTTAGTAATCACGACCAATCGCGCATCGTTACGCGCTTTGGCGGCGAAAAGCAAGCTCGCTTGATTGCGTTGATGCAACTGACACTGCCAGGGCTGCCAGTAATATATTACGGCGACGAGATTGGCATGAGCAATGGACCAGTTCTCTTTGAAGAGATCCAGGATAAGTCGGTCTTTAGCCACGGCAATGACGAATCTGTCGGGCGCGACCCAGAACGCACGCCGATGCAATGGACGGCTGGCCAAAATGCTGGATTCAGTACCGCTAAACCATGGCTGCCAGTAAATCCTGCTTGCCAGAACGTCAATGTAGAATCAGAGCAGAACGAACCAGACTCATTTTTGGCGCTATACCGCCGCTTATTGACCTTGCGCAGCCGCTACGAAATCTTGCGCACTGGCGAATACGAGCCGCTCAGCGATACAGACAATGACATATTTGCTTACGCGCGATGGATTGGCCGAGAGCAGCATGTCTTTGTCGCATTAAATTTCGGCGACACCAAACACCGTGTTACGCTACCACATACCGGCAGTGTCTTATGCGCCACACACCCAACCGACTACCCCGGGGTTACCGATGACGGCTCGGTAGAACTACGCCCGTACGAAGGTGTATTAATCGGATGCAGCGAACACCGGCTATCAATTGAATAAAAAACTGGCCGCTCTAGAAAAGGAGCGGCCTATTCGTATAGAGCTTTTGGTTATTTTAATTAACCAGAGTCTCTTTCACGCGCCTAGAAACAAAGAAGTATAAACAAAGCAATCCCATAGAAATCCCGCTAGCAATGATAGTGCTAACCATACTAATAATTGAGTCAGTGTTCGGAGGTCTTTTGATCACGCTATCAACTACCGCAGAACTTGCTGAATAGAAGAACGAGACTACCAGCGCCGCAACCGCCAGCCACTTGCCAAGCTTCTTTTGCAGATTAATAAGCACCACCGCGACAGTAGTCAGTACAGCAATGATTGGCATGAATATCACCGAAACGACAGCCGATGGATCGCCTAGGTTTAACAACGAGGTAAAAAACAAACCAACCGAACAAACGCCATCAATCGCTAGACACACCATGAAAAATGCGAGCCACCCCTTAACGCCTTTGAGCGACTGCGCCATAACAACATACTGGACTGGCGCCGCTTGCGGCTGCGCGAAATACTGCTGGTTGACCGGCTGCTGTTCATAAGAGGCATTCTGCTCAGCTGGCGCTGGCCCGTACTGCGGATCGGCAGCGCCTGGCTGCTGAATGCTCGGTTGCGGTTGTTGTGATGATTGTCGTGCCATTTGTATTATTCTCCTTTACTTTTTATTATAATCGTATGGATACTGGACATTATTTTGCGGATATTGCTGCGATACAGGCGGATAAGGCGTTTGGCCTTGCTGCTGGGGATACTGCTCTGGCTGCTGCGACGGATATTGATCTGGTTGTTGTGAGTATTGAGCTGGTTGCTGCTGCAGCGAATACTGATACTGCAGTGGTTGATTAGGATATTGCGGTGAAACTACATATTGGCCGTTTAGAGGAGCATTCGCATAATATGCTGGCTTTCATTCTGGTATTTGAAAACATTTACACACCAAGCAATTCCTAATATCATCACGCCGAAAGGTATAGGCAAAAAGAACACCGCATCACCAAAGCCTACCACAGAATAGAAGTTTAAATAAATCCAAAAAACAACAAAAGATATGACCGATATAGAAAGCGTACAGGCAGCTGCAATTTTGGCTACTAATTTGTTTTTACTCGACAAGTAAGCTATCCACAAAATTATAGACGATATCACCGACAGTGCCAGAACAATCGGCATGACTATTTTCACTACTTGAATCAAATAATAGTTTGCTTCGCTCGAAAAGTCTTTCATCGAACCATTCATGCTGAATAAACCAATCGGAAGGCCTATCGTCAAGAATAAACTGATCGCGTAAACAATCGACAATCCGATGACGTTGCTTTTTCTTGAATAGTTGACATAAACGTATTGATATTGAGTCTGGTTCTGGTAAGCTTGTGACGGGATGACTGCTGTCGGCTGATTCTGCTGTTCGGGTTGCGCTTGCGCCTGTTCAATTTGCGGCATTGGCTGCTGGACTTGCTCTACCTGCGGCGGTTGAATTTGTCCGCCTGGGACTGGTTGAGTAACACTTTGCTGCAGCTGGATTTGCTCGCTTTGGCTTGGCTGAGCGCCATCTTGCTGCTGATTAGATTTGCGCTGCTCGGATTTCTTTGCATTCTTGCTACTCATACATTTAATGTACCATATTATTTATGTTTATGACGGCGAAAGCGATATTTTCATTCGCTTTTCAGTAAAATTCCTAACGTGCTAGAATAAACCTATGTTCACAGAGCGCACTAAAAATCCGTTGTCACTTTGTCTATTGCTATATTTTACATGTTTCGCTGTGCGAATGTGGGAATTTTTAGCTTTGCGTACCGATCAATCAGCACTCAGTGAGAATATAGTGCATAAGATTTTCGGCATAGTGATAATTTTCGTTTGCCTGAAATATTTGCACGCTCGTTGGCGCGACATTGGCTTTACACGCAAAAATTGGCTGAAAAATATCGGCCTGGGACTTGCCTTGGGGCTTTGCTTTTATACAGTTACGCTGCTGATCGAATTCGGATTTCTGTATTTTTCCAGCGCTAAACCTAATATTTTAATGAAAGCTGGCGGATTTTCGCTCGCTAGCACCGAACAATTCGTCGGCGTGGGAATTGGGCCAATTATTATATTTAATATATTCAATGTCTGGATGGAAGAAGGCCTGTTTCGCGGATTGTTCGAGAAATTACTGCGCCAAAAATATAAATTTGCGGCAACGATTTTCATAAGCGCCCTGCTGTTCGGACTTTGGCATGTAGCAATGCCGATTCGATCGTTCCTTGACGGTGAGTTTTCGCTGGTTCAGACGGCAATTTTTAGCATTGGCTATATTTTGTTCGCTTTCATGTTTGGATTAAAAATGAGCTGGCTATATAAAATGACAGGAAGTTTGTGGCTTGGCGCAGCAGATCACTTTTTTAATAATGCGATAATTAATATTGTGCATGTCGTCTCAAACCAAGGAAATGATAGCTTGCAAATTGCGCGAATATTCTTAGCGCAAACTTTGTCGTTTGTTTTTGTGTGGATTTTATGGCGAAGATTCAATAAAAAGCCTATCAGCGGTTAGAAGATTCTTCCCTGACTTCTTCCGGCAAGAATCCTTTTTTGTGCTGGAAGCCAGCTTGCCATTTGTAATCTTTGGCGTAGCCCAAATCTTTCATCAGCTTGGTTGGCGCATTTCGAAGGTGCAGCGGCACCGGCGAGTTCGGATATTTGTGCGCCAGAGCGAAAGCCTCATTCATCAAATCGGTAGTCTCGCGCGACTTCTGGCTGCGAGCCAGGGCGATGGCACAGTGGAATAAATTATATTTGGCTTCAGGTAGCCCAACGCGCTCCACTGCTTCAAAGGCAGCAACTGCCAAGCTCAGCGCGCCGTTACCCGCCAACCCAATGTCTTCTGACGCAAAGATAACCATCCGCCGAGCAATGAACTTCGGGTCTTCGCCGGCGTCGATCATGCGCGCTAAATAATACGCCGCAGCCACCGCGTCGCTACCGCGCAGTGATTTGATGAATGCCGAGATGACGTCATAATGCGCATCGCCCTTTTTGTCATAACCAGGTAAACGTCGCTGAGCCGCCGCCTTGACCACCTCCGGCGTGACTTTCTCACCAAAGCTCAGCGCCAACTCCAAATTACCCAAGGCAACTCGCGCGTCGCCGTCCGCCAATTCCGCCAAATAGTCTAGAGCTTTGGACGACACCCGCTTGGTTTGTTTCAAAACTTTAAGCGCCCGCTTCAGCACTAGTATAATTTCATCTTTCGTCAGTTGCTGCAGCACTAGCACCCGCGTCCGGCTGAGCAGCGGCGTGATCACCTCAAAGCTCGGGTTCTCAGTGGTCGCGCCAATCAAAGTAATCAGCCCGCTCTCGACATGCGGCAAAAACGCATCTTGCTGCGCCTTGTTGAAGCGGTGGATTTCATCGACAAACAAAATCGTCCGTAGCCCCAAATTCCAGTTCTGCCTGGCGTGTTCAATTACCCTTTCGACATCTTTTTTGCCGCTGGTCACCGCCGATAGCTCAATGAACTCGGCATTGACTTCGCGGGCAATGATCCGCGCTAAGGTAGTCTTGCCCGTCCCTGGCGGTCCCCACAAAATCAAGCTGACCGGCTCGCCACGCTTAACAATCTGGCGAAGTAACTCGCCCTCGCCCAGCAAGTGGCTCTGGCCAATCACCTCATCTAAAGTTTGCGGCCGCATCTGCTCCGCTAGTGGTACTCGTCCCATATCTCTATTATACGCGCCAGACGGGAAAATCTCACACGGAAGATTCAGAAATCATACATGGAAGATTTGAAAATCAGAGGCGTAAGATTTGGAAATGTTACGCGTAAGAATAACATCATAACTAATCAACAACCATTGAAGTTTGTTCTGAGCGATACGCCCGCACTGCTTTCAGCGCCATGCGTGCAATCAGCCCAGCAGCTAATATTTGCCACCAAAACGCCGCGCAGAAATTCATCGGCCATGCTGAGGCAAAGCGTAGCGGCAGCTCAGCCAGCGGTGTACCTGCCAAGACCAACCCGATCAAGCTCATCGCCAGCGACATACCCGTCACCATACACACTGTTCGCGCCAGTGCATGATCTTCTATACTATCCTTGGCCCGGACAAAACGCTTCATGGCTTTTTGCGCCAGCTTCGATACAACCAAACTCTCAACAACCATGACGATTGCAAAGATTACTGGCTGCAGCAGCAGTGCTCTGCCCAGCGATTGCATTGACACGCCAGCGTGCAAAAACGTATTCAGCAAATTCATAAAAATTGACATCGTAAACGCCATGACGACGCCATAAAATACTCCTTCTCGCTTAGTGCGGGGCATATTTCCTCCTTTGATTAATGATTTTTGGGCAACAAAAAAGTTGCGCGTTATCGGTGCAACTAGGGTGTGTTATTTTTACAACATTACGCTCCCGCTCAGGGCAAAAGCAACGTATTGACCTCTGAAAATATTAGCAGGGCGACGGAGTTTTGTCAAGATTCGAACAGCTCATTGATCAAGAGAACTGCCGGTTCAAATATTACAGCGTCTATTGTCTTTCCTTCTTCAATATAATCGGTCAATTTTGGCAACATATGCGAACTTGTCCAATTGATAATCTGGTTTGAAGTTGGTTTTCGCTTCGCAAGTAATCTTTTAAAAGACGGACGCATATCATCAGTAGTCGGACGAGATTTTCCAGTAAGTTGAATTGGTAATAATAAGTAAATAATGTCTTGAAAAATAAAATAACGGCAGCGTCCATGATTACGCTGCCGTTTTCATACTATTTTTGGTGGAGATAGAGGGACTCAAACCCTCGACCTCAGCAATGCGAATGCTGCGCTCTATCAGCTGAGCTATATCCCCATGCTTGTGGCTAAGTTGTTTACAAGGATAACTATTCCCAAAAACCGTTTACGCCTAAATTGGTGGACCTTGCAGGGCTTGAACCTGCGACCTCACGAATGTGAATCGTGCGCTCTAGCCAACTGAGCTAAAGGTCCGTGGTGGAGCATACCGGATTCGAACCGGTCACCTCTTCGCTGCCAGCGAAGCGCTCTAGCCAAATGAGCTAATGCCCCAAACTACTACAGGACAGTCGCCGATTTGACTAGAGCGCTTGCGCAATATTTCTGCCGAAGGCTCCCCAAATGAGCTAATGCCCCAAACAATATCCCCTCTATCTACAATATCAAAAAACCGCTACAATTTCTAGTAGCGGTTTGTGCTGCTACGCGCCCACCCGGGGCACGGCGTTGGTATGATGTTTGTTTTCGCAACAGGGCGGCCCCATTGCGTACCAGCATAAGCATATTATCGCGCAACGTTTAGTAAATTGCAAGCGCTTATTCAATTTGGCTAGCGAACATCTTATAAAATTCACCCTGGCGAGCTACTAATTCGTCAACACTGCCCTGCTCGACGATCTTGCCATTTTGCATCATATAGATAACATCGGCTTTTTTGATAGTTGTATAACGATGGCTGATAGCGATGATAGTATTGCCATGCTTGCCGAATAGCCGAGCGAAAATCCTTGATTCTGCCAAAGCATCGATAGCGCTAGTTGGTTCGTCTAGAATAACAATTGGCGCCTGGCGATAAAAATTACGCGCCAATGCTAACCGCTGCCATTGTCCGCCCGACAAATCGACGCCGTTAGTACCATCGTCATGCTCAAACCATTGCCCGAGAATCGTATCGCGCTTCTTGGGCAATTTATCAATGAAAGCGCTGGCTTCAGCCTGCTTGATTGATCTTTGATAATGCTGCTCGTCATAGCTGCGCTGAACGTCTCCGTACACAACGTTCTCGTAAGCTGTTGCAAATCGATATTTTATGAAATCCTGTTGCAATACTCCGAGATAGCTATGCCACGAACTCTTATTAATATCCGTCAGCGACACGTTATCAAGCAAGACCTGGCCGCGCGTTGGCTGATACAACCCCAGCAACAATTTAATAAGCGTCGATTTGCCAGCACCATTTTCGCCGACAATAGCAATCCGTTGGCCAGCGCGAATTTTCATGTTAATATCGCTTAGCACTAGCTTGTCGTTTTTGAGGTAATGAAACGAAACATTCCGCAGTTCAATCGTCTGCGGCGGTTCAGACAGCTCCCGACCTTTGTTCAAGCTTCTCGGCAACTGCATAAACCTTTGGAAATCAACCATCGCTGCAATATCCTGATCAATGCTATTGAACTGTATAATTAAACCACTCATACCGCCAAGCGCTCTCGACATCATTTGCTCAACCAGAACAAACTGGCCGACCGGCTGAACACGATGGATAATTTGCAGAACAATCGACAACAGCCCAACTAGCTGAGCTATTGCTTCGACAACGTCGGCCGCCAATCGTTTGATAATATAAGCGCGCTCAAATTGAATACGCTCGAGCTGATCTTTGTCGCGCCACTTCGCTCGCATATCTAACATATAGCGCGCTGCGTTATAAATACGCAGTTCCGCCAAATTTTGCGGCTGCATCACATTCCAAGAAATTGAATCACTGCGGCGCCGAGCTTCGGTATATTTACGCCAATGCTCTGTCTGCAAACGCGACAACTTTAACTGAACTATTGCGCTAGGAATAATCGCTAAAAACAATATCAAGCCAATCCACCAGCTAACAGAAAATAGCGAGGCTAAGGCTACTATTACACTAACAATTGACGCAATTATCCTAGCCATAGCGTCGAAGAAGCGCGAGAAAAACGAAACAAAACTTTGCGCCTTATCAAACATGTCGGCAGTGTCCTTGTCGTCATAACGCCAAAAATCAATACTAACAAAATGCTCGTACAGCTGGTCGCTAATAGCTGAGTTGATTTTATACGAAGTGAATTGATCTATATAATTTTGCAAACTATTCCACGCCATCATAAGGATTCCCAGCAGCACAGTCGCTGCAACACACCAAATTGCCCTTGCACCTGCTTGCTCGTCACCGGCGAAGCCAGCCGCCAGATAAGTAGTCGCTTGCGCGGCCACAAACGCAGTAACTAACGGGATAGACGAACCGATAATCGTACCGATTATTTTGGTAATCGCCGCCAGCGGAGAAGCTTTGTAAGTCGTTATCGCCACCGTGCCAAAAGCTTTTAAAGTTTCGTTGAAAGATAGCTTCTTTGGTTCTGCCATGATTAATCGCGTTCAGATTTTATCAGAGTAATAATAGCAGTATCTAGCTCGCTTTCACTATGCCAGGTTTGCGTCCGCCTAGCGAGATCTGGTAAATACGATTTGCCGGCAGCGCTCTGATGCTGTGCCAACAGGATTGACTTATTGCGAGCCATGGCAACGCCGATTTCTATCAGCATACCTTCACTGCGACGCGGCGAAGTTTGAATCGCTAGTATTTTGTCGCACTCATTCATTTGATCAATTGCTCGCCCCAAGAACTGACGCGGACTGCCGTAACTTTCGGTCGCGCTATCAAACAAATTACAATAGACCTCACATCCGCACCTCTCAAGCAAATCAACCACCCGGCGCATGCGAGTTTCAACTTTTAGTTTGTCCTCGCCAGTAAAAGCATACGAACAGAATATTTTATGCTTTTTCATAATCCTATTTTATCATCTAGCTGGCAAAAGCTTCGTAAAAGAAGTTATAATCCTCTGGCGCAACGCGTTGTCGAGTGGAACTATCGCTGCGTGATTACGCCCGCCGAGAGTCATGTGTTCAATAATTAACGATAAACCGCGTACAATCTTGATACAAGCGATTTCTCGCTGAGTAGTCGGCTCCTCGCCCAGCCGCTCAATGACCAGGCGCCGAATATTGCGCATACGTTCGGCAGTTTCGGGACGTTCCATTTCGCGGTTGTACGTAAAATTAACCACATCGTACCAGCGCGGCCAATCATCACGAAAACTCTCGAAGTCAACTAACCAATATCTATCACCGTCATACAATAGATTATTTTCGGTAAAATCCGCATGCATCGGTCGAGCTTCGCACAAGCTATGATTATCACGCAAGAACTCCAAACTAGCCCGAAATATTTCCGGCGGTATCGCTTCTAAATTAAACCCGGATATAATTCGCTCTAGTTTCTGCCAAATATATTCTCCGCCTTTATTTTGTTGCGACCAGCGCGAGCGACGGCGTTTCTGACTGCGAAAATAGCGATCCATTTGCACGAAACTTTGTACAAAAAAGTCATCAGGCACGTCGGCTAGCTCTGGCGTCCATCCATCAATAAATTGCGTTAAGATTTTCATATCGTCATAATGTAGCAATTTTGGCACAGAAAACGGTATATCGTTAAAATTACGAGTCAATTTATCAAAAGTTCGCAAACCACTCGCTTTGCGCAATATTTCATCTTTGCCAGTCACCCCGGACTGCGACTGCTTGCAAAACACGCGTTCGCCAAGCCAATCTACTTCGCTAACCGCAAACCTATGATTCTGGCGAATGACTCTGACAGTCTTTAGATCGGCGTTGCCATTCTTCATTTTATTCTCCTACGTGAATTAGAGGCTCGACGCCATCTTCATAAACTAAGTCGTCAATCGTGACTTCGTAAATATGTTTATCGCCGCGAAACGCGAAAAATCGGACGGTTTTATGTTGCTGCCAGGCTTGTATCACTTCCGCCCACACGCCATCAGCGATGTCGCCAAATACCCACAGCTCATCAGCGCGCGCCACCAGCGTATTATTGGCGCGCCGTACCGTATCGCGCTCTACCGCGTCGAGCAAAAAATAATCAAAACTAGCAAATGGATTAATCGGCACAACGCCTTGCTCAAGAGCAAATTTCGTTACGAAAAATCTCATGTAAAAATATTTCTTAGACATGGCGGTAAATACAACCGTGTCGGCGGGTTTGATGGCGAGGGCGCGATGCGGTTGCTGTGTCATGGTTATGCCTCAGTTACTGTATGAGTTCTAATAATGTTTGCTCGTCAATAATTTTCGTGCCGTATTGTTCGGCTTTTTTCAATTTACTGGCGCCGACTTTACCGCCCGCTACCAAGTATGTTGTATCTTTTGCAACAGCGGTTTGGAAGGTGCCGCCGAGATTGCGGATTCTTTCAGCAGCAGCGTCGCGCCCCATCGACTGCAGAGTGCCGGTGATAACAAAACTTTGGCCAGCCAGGCGGTCAGATTTTTGGCTAAACTGCGGCGTCACACCCAAATCAGCAAATTTTTCGAGCAGCTTCACATTATCTTCATCAGCAAACCACGCCACTATTGATTCGGCAACAATTTCGCCCACGCCATCCACTTCGCGCAGCTCATCAATCGTCGCCGTCATTATCTTTTCGATACTCTCAAACTTATTGGCGAGATCAATCGCTGTCTGCGCGCCGACATGGCGAATACCGAGACCAAACAAGAATCGCTCCAGGGCTGGCTGCTTTTTGGCAGCAATGGCATCAATGAGCTTTTGCGCAGAAATCTCAGCAAAGCGCTCTAGTTTCAGTAAATCATCTTTCGTCAACCGGTAAATATCTGCCAAATCATTAACCAACTTAGCCTCGACCAGCGCCTCGACATTTTTCTCGCCCAGTGTATCGATGTCCAGCGCGCCTTTGGAGGCAAAGTGTGCCAGGGACCGCTTCAAAATCAGCGGACCGCTCAAACCTTTAACGCGGTAGACTGCCTCGCCTGCTGGCCGTACAAATTCTAGCTCCGGATATTGGCGCGCCAGCTCTGCTGGATAATCAATTGGTTTAGCATCTTCCGGCCGCAATTCTTTCAGCACAGTTTGCACCTGCGGAATAATATCGCCCGCCTTGAAAATCACCACTGTATCGCCGCGGCGCACATCCAACCTGGCAATTTCGTCGGCGTTATGCAGGCTAGCATGCTGCACCGTCGTACCTGCCACCACCACCGGGTCAAACACCGCTACTGGCGTAGCTGCACCCGTCCGGCCGATGGAAATAACGATATCGCGGACGATGGTTGTGGCCTGCTCAGCAGCATATTTGTAAGCGACCGCGCCGCGCGGATTTTTCCCGACTAGTCCGAGACTTTCATACAACGCTCGATCATTAATCTTAATCACCAAACCATCAGTATTAAACGGCAAATCGTGCCGCTTGTCATCCCATTCGTTAACGAAATTCATTACATCAGCTAAAGTAGTAAAGACGCTCGCCTGCTGATTGCGAGTAATTCCTAGAGCAGTCAGTGCCTCGTAAGCAAAGCTATTGGTCGGCACTTCAGCGTCGTTATCGCGCAGAACATCATAGCCGCGAAAATGCAGCGGCCGCGCCGCCACCAAGGATGGATCGAGCTGGCGGATTGTCCCTGCCGCCAGATTACGCGGATTAGCAAATGTTGGCTGACCTAAAGCTTTTTGTTTTTCGTTAAGCTCTTCAAAGTCGCGCTTCAGCATCACAATCTCGCCGCGAATTTCCGTCCGTCCGCGCAAAAATTGTTCAAAGCCTGGCGCCTCATGCAGCCGCAACGGTACGTTTTTAATAGTCCGCACATTGTTCGTCACATCCTCGCCGATAAAGCTATCGCCGCGCGTCACCGCCTGGGTCAACACGCCATCAATATAAATCAACGCACATGCCAAGCCATCCATCTTGATATCGGTAAAAAATTCATGCTTATGTCCCGGTATCAGCTTATCAGTACGCTCAATCCACGCTTCGATTTCACTCTTATCAAACACGTCATTCAAACTAACCATCCGCCGCTCGTGGCGCACTTTTTGAAAACCTTCAAACAGCTTGTTGCCAACCCGCTGCGTTGGACTGTCTGGCGTAATCCACTCTGGGTGCGCTGCTTCAATGTTCTTTAGTTCTATCATCAAGCTGTCGTACACCGCATCGCTGACGCTTGGCTGATCAAGCGCGTAATATTCGTAGCTGTACTGATTGAGCAGTTTTTTAATTTCTTCAAGCCGGCTTCGCGTCATCTGCTACCACCTTTCTATAAAGCAGATAAATATACGCTGCTAACCAGACAAACAACAGCGCCATCATAAACGCGCCAGCAAATGGCACGATTGGTACCGATTCGAGCCACTTCAGCTTTGACGATAATCCGCGTTCTAGTAATACCAACGACACCATCACAACGCACCATATCACCGAGCTATAGACAAACGCCCAAACTATCCTGAACATAATCCTTAGTCGCCGGCCAACCACCAAGTCGCTAGCAGCCTGGATTGCCCGCAGCGGATACATACCAGGCAAAGCCACCACGACTAGCGCAATAATCGTACTGGTCACCCAATAGAGTACAAGTGTTAATACACTTGCCGCCAGCAGACCGAATAACATCATACCGAAACCTTCTGTTAATATATGCACCGATACCAACGCCGAATACGCCAGCGCCATAATACCAACTGGCGATAGTTGAATTAGTAATATCAGCAGCACTACCGACGTCGATATCAACGGTGCGGTTGCGTTGTACAAGCCGTCGCGTAATTTCGGCTTAAGCCCAAGTAGAATTTCGCGCAGCAACCACACCGCCGTTAGCCAAGTCATCAATACAAGCAGCGCCAACATAACTCCCTGTTCAGCCCGCAGCGACGTCGTGTCAATCGCCAGCGACGAAAATGTCAGCATACCAGCATTTAGCAACTGTCCCACGCCGCCATCGAAAATCTTACCCAGCGACTCGGACACTAGCTTGCCAATTGAATCATAAGTTGACTGGCTAGTAATAATTCCTAGAAAAATTATTATCAGCGCATACAAGATTATCATGGACAAGAACAGACCTTTACTCTTCCACAACACGCGATTGACATAGTGAGTAAAAGCAATATATCCAGGCAAACGCAAACTGCGGCGATAATCTCGCCGCCGCGTCCGCCGAAAGCTGCGATGCGGCCGCCGCTGCAGGAAACGCACATTGCGATAGCGCGCCAAATACCACTTCTCGGTAAGCCAATCAAGAAATGCGCTACCGTAATGCTTCGGAGTATTATGTTTCTTTTGCTGTTTCATAAATAAGCTATGGTGCGCAAGGCGGGAATCGAACCCGCACGACTTTTGGTCAAGAGATTTTAAGTCTCTCGCGTCTACCAATTCCGCCACTCGCGCTTGTAATTTTATGGAGGCACGTACGAGAGTCGAACTCGTCTAAAAGGTTTTGCAGACCTCTGCGTAACCGCTCCGCCAACGCGCCGTCTGCTTTATTATACCAAACTACAGTTGCTCTTTGAACATTAACTATGAAAAAATCGCTGGCAGAGCAACGATTTCATGATGTATATTTGGTGCACTGAAGAAGACTTGAACTTCCACGGCCGCAATGGCCACTAGCCCCTCAAGCTAGCGCGTCTACCAATTCCGCCACCAGTGCATAGTGCTTTAATTGGCGTGATTATAATTATACTAACCTCACGGCGTTTTGTAAACAGAAGCCTTACCCGTAGACCACGTCGTTACGTCAGCGTAGCGATCGTTCATAGTATTTAGAGAACCGCGTGGCTCAGCAATTGACGCGCCATTGTTCAAAACGTAGCTGCCGACAGATTGATACAAACCAATTGCTGGCGCATCGTTCAGCCATTGATTAACAAACTGAATATACTTAGCTGCCCGCAGAGCTGAATTAGTGCGCGAACGCCCACCAACCAGATCGTTATCAACTGTTCGATTAGAATAATTAGCAAAATTATAACCAGAAGCGCTAGCCTGCGACGAATGCCAGTAGGCAAAAACGTCTGGATCAGCGCCAAGCTCCAATTCATACAACAAAGCATCGTAGTCGCGCGGCTGCAATACGCTTTGTACGAAGCTAGTAGTTGTCGAGCTGGTATCGATTTCGCGCAGCTGGACATCAACGCCAAGCTTTGACCACTGCTGCTTAAGCGCATCGACTATTTTCTTGTATTCATCGCGCCCAGACGAAGTTGTCACAGCAACCGCTAGCGGCCGGCCGTCCTTGCCTTTCCATTGGCCTTGGTTATAAGTCCAGCCCGCTTCTTTGAGCAACGCTTTGGCCTTATCTAAACTATAATCTGGCGCTGCCGGCAGTTTTTGCGCAATCTGACTTTGCAAAATCGGCGTGTCTAGCCGCGCCACATTGTCGCCGACAGTTGCGCGAATTGATGAAGTATCAGTAGCGTAGCGTAAAGCCCGGCGAACTCGAACATCCTGAAGCGTTTGGCTGCGGTTATTCATCAGAAGATAGACGCCTTTGTTGAGAAGCCAGTGTTTAGTCGAGTACTGTTTAGATTTAATGTTATCAGCAGCCGACAAAGACAAACCCGAAGCCGCCGAAACCTCGCCGCTATTTACAGCCTTAACTAACAGCGATTCATTACCGTAAGCTCGCAGCTCCAGGCGCGACAAAGTCGAAACTGCCCCGTAATATTTAGTATTCGGTTCCATCCGCACCACGTCGGTAGAGCTAGTTGACTCGCTAGTTTGAACTCGTTTAACCGCAAATGGTCCGCTGCCGACCGGGTTACTGCTAAAATCAGCTTCGCGCATTGACGACGGACTAACACTTTGCAAAATATGCTTTGGTATTACCGGAAAAGTCAAGGCATGCGAAAACCCGGCATACACCGCTGGCAGCATAAACTCTACCGTTGAATCGTCAATCGCCCGCGCCGAAATATCTAGCCAATTAACTCGCAAAGGCGAACGCACTTGCGGGTTTTTGATCAGATTAATTGTGTATACAACGTCCTCGGCAGTCAACTTTTTACCATCGTGCCAGACGGCATTGCGCAGCTTGATTGTATAAACTTTGTCATCTTTTACCGCCATTGATTCGACCAAGTCAGTATGCAACGCTCCGGTAACATCGTAATTATACAGAGACGAAAATAACAGCCGTGATACCGCCTGTTCAGGCTCGCTAGCCGCTAGCAAAGGATTAAGCGTGCTAATATTGCCAATCGCTCCCTCGACATACACGCCGCCAGATTTAGCGCCATCCTTCTTGCTGCCTTGCGAATTCCAGGAATACTGAATACCCAAGCCAGCTATCAGCAAGGCTATGGCAGCCAGCCAAATCATAATCTCGGTCATCACTAAGCGGACATTTTCAATACGCCGCAGAATAAAGCGGCTAGCATGGCGCTGCGTGGCGCCTTCGGCATGCTTGACTCTCAGCGCTAGCCGCTTGTAGCCCAACCTCAGTTTGCCCTTACTTGCTTTACTCATTTATATCCACCCTTGATTTATCTATAAGTTCGGCAAAACCAACAGTGCCACAATCGACATCACAAACGCTACAGCCAAGAAAATCGTTACTTCAAACAAGTTTTTATCGAGACCGCGCCGCGTCGTATACAATTCGCCAGAACCGCCAAATCCAGCACCCAGGCTAGCCCCGCGCTGCTGCAGCAGAACCGAAATTATCATCAGCACCGCCGATACTACCATAATAATTTGCAAAGTTAGCGTTACATCCATTTTATGATTTCTCCTCTCGTTCGTCGTGATAACTGAGCTCCAGAACACTACTTACTACATAGTTTACCAAACTTAATATCAAGCCTGCAAAAATCGAGTTCAAGAACGTCATTTGCAAGCCTGGAGCCAACATCAATGATAACCAAACCAAAAAACCGTTAACAACTATCGTGAAAAAGCCAAGCGTTACCAAAATCATTGGTAACGACAAAATCATCACAATCGGCTTAAGCGTTGCGTTGATGATCGAAAAGATCAGCCCAGCCCCAAAAAACGCCATCAAACTGGCATCAATCTGAGCATTACTGTAACCTGTACCAAAAATCCGCACTGCCACCCAGATTCCCAACGAATTCAATATCCACCGGAGAATAAAAGCTATAAATTGTTTACTCATACTGCTACAGTATACCGCATCAGCCGTATTTTTCATAGTTGCGGCATATCGCCACCCTGGTAGCAAAAAGCCTCATAGACGCGAGCTCCTAGCGCTTGCCCGATAGCATCGCAAATTTCCGTTTGGCTAGCTCGCCTAACTGCCCGCATACTGCCAAAGCGCCGCAGTAATTTGCGCCGCGTTGCCGAACCGACACCAGGAATGTCGTCAAGCTCGCTTTTGGTGGCGCCTTTGCGCTTGAGCGTTGTATGATAACTAACAGCAAAACGATGCGCCTCGTCGCGAATACGCTGAAATAACTTTACGACATCATCATACTCACTCATAGTATCGCTGCCGCGCAGATTTCGCGAGTGCGAGCCAGCGTTCTGCTGTCCAGCATGCAAATTAATTAAGTAAAAATCACCAGAATCCAGCACACTAATGCCGAGATGTGGCTCTTTCATCAACTGGCTGAGTAATGCGTCGTCATCATTAGCATGTGAACAATTTTTGGCGACAACGATTTCTTCTTCGCGCTTCGCTATGCCAATTACTGGCACCGTAACGTCTAGCCTGTCTAATTCGTCGAGCACTGCACTAAGCTGCCCTTTACCGCCATCAATCAACAACAAATCCGGAATCCCCCAATCTTTGCGATTTTTCTCGCTAAAGCGCCGCCTGATAGTCTCGCGCATATTAGCGGTGTCGTCATTGCGTTGAACGTGCATCTTGAACTTGCGATAATGCGTCCGGTCGCTAGTACCATTGGTGAAGACTACCATGCTGGCTACAACGTTGGTGCCGCTCATATGTGAGATATCATAGCCCTCAATCCTCGCTGGCGGCGCTGGCAAACTCAATAGCTCGGCTAACTGCGATAGTGCCCGATCTTTCGAAATATTAATGAACTCGCGATCGCCGAACATAATTCGCCGCTGCAGCTCGCGCAAATATGTCAATTTATTGCGAAGTTGCGCCGCCGTCTCGAATTCTTGGTTGCGCGCCGCCCGTTTCATGTCGCGTTCAATTTCTTGCGCGATTTTGACGCGCCCACCCTCGATATATTTGATCAGCTTACGCAAAGATTTCTTGTACTCGTGACTAGTCATATCAAGGCTGGGCGCCAAACCGATTTGCTCTTCTAAATTAGCGTGTTCGCGCTTAGGCGGCTTGATATAATAAGGAAAAATTTTGCGCAAATAACGCAGCGCTTTCTTGACTGGCAAACCGCTATAAAAAGGACCAATGTAGGTCGCACCGTCATCAGCAGGACTGCGCGTAAAAGTCACCGTCGGCCATTCGCTTTTCATATCAATTCGTACGAAAGTTTGTGATTTATCATCGCGCAGCAAAATATTGTAGCGTGGCATATAACGCTTGACCATCTCGCTTTCTAGGAATAGCGCGTCAATCTCGCTCTCGGTTTCGATCCAGTCAGTGTCATAGATCTCGGCGACCAGCGCCCGAGTTTTGGCGTCAAAATCTTTACCACTCTGAAAATACTGCCGCACGCGGTTTTTTAACACCGCTGCTTTGCCGATATAGATGATCTCGCCGCTCGCCGACTTATGAAAATAAACACCGGGGCTGCGCGGTAGAGTTTTGAGTTTTTGCTGCAACTGTTTATTCACAAGTACTATTATATCTTATATCAAGCAACTAGGCTGCTGATTATGTCTGCCAACCTCTTCTTCTATAGTCATTTTCTATTACGTAATATTGTCTCAAACAGCTCAGGAAAAGTATCGTCGGCCATGTCGCGCTTACCACAAAAATGCCCATATCCCGGAAATAATCGATAACAGGCAGACGGGAAAGATTTTTTTAGAATTTTTATTGCAGTATCAACTCGCACCGAATCATTGTCAGAGTAGAATATAGTTAGGCTATGCACACGATCAAGCAGCGCCTCGTCAATCTCAAAATCAAAAAAACCGCCACGAAGCGGCTCGTCATATGGAGCTTCGGGGTTAAACTTATCGCCAAAAGCTGGCGCAACAAGATAAACGTCGCCTGCACAAATTTGCGGGCTCTCACTCATCCATTGAATTAGAAAACCCCCGCCACAACTATGGCCAACCAATATAGTTTCTGAATTTACATCATATTTTTCAAAAGTCTGTCGCCACAGTGAGTAATCTGGTCGCCACGATTCAGGCATCTCGGGCGTCTGAGTGTCAATACCGCGAATTAGCAGCTGCTGTTGCAGCCATGGAATCCAAATCGAGTTA
>JABCOL020000021.1 GCA_013333625.2 Candidatus Saccharimonadota bacterium
GAATAGGGTTATTTTCAGTACCATTCAATATAACTCTTCTGTAAAACCGGTGTAGATCTCTTATTTGCTTTAGTTGGGTTTCAGTACCATTGAATATAACACTACTGTAAAACCTCAATTGTGAAGTTTTACAGGGGTAAACGTGGTAGCGCTTACCATATGTTACTATGAATTAGTACTGAAATCGTATAGATCGTCATCAACGACAAGGACGTTTTCCTCGTTTAACTTATTCTTACAGTTTTTCTCAATAAAAAGTACTGAAAAATGATTATTTTGCACGTATTGTAAAAGTGCCTGCAGCTCGCTGTGCGACAGCAATTGGCGCTGATTTATCAGAATCACCAAACGCTTTGACAACAATTGCTGCGCTGAGTCTATAATACCATAAAGCTTGTCAATATAGTTATTCCCCGTGTTCGCCTCCAATTCTACATGCGCCATTTTCATAATGTCACCAATGTTTATCTCTGTTTGATAGTTCAAGTTTTGTGAGAATCCAGTATTGATGGCGCTAAGAACATCCAAAATCTCTTTTTCGATTTGGGCTAGTTTAATTGGATCTAGGTCGCTGCTGTCTTGGATATTTTTATAAAGAGCTGTTGTAATAGTTCGGCTGGATAGGTCGTAGGAATACAAGTCGGTGACGATTAGTGTGTCTTTTGTTAAATTCAGAAGGCCATTTTCGTTATTGTAAATAACGGTGCGATTATTCTCTTCCCTTTTGGTGTACATGTCAAGAATACCCTCGACAATTTTTCTGAAGAATATATTGTTATAGATAACCAAAGTTGCGATACCGCCATCGTCTGGCAGGGCTAGCGTATTATCAAATCCCGAGATAGTTAATTTCATAGGACTACCGTCCTGTCAGTACTTTGAATTGACAGTTCGTCATACTCCCCTGCCAGATATTCCATTGAGGCGAACTGTCGCTCGGTTATTGTTAATAGCTGAACAACGCCATTGTCGGGTATGATTTTCTTAATTCTGTCATATGTCAATTTTTCATTGGTAGAATTGAGAACTAATTTGCTATAAACAGATTGCTGCATCATCACAAATCCCTCATGAATAAGCTGTTTGCGGAATGTCGCGTATATTTTCCGTTCGCGAGCGCTAACCATTGGCAAGTCAAAAAATAAAATCATTCTCATATAGCGTACTTTCATCATTAGATTAATTCATATTCAGGAAGCTCTTCTTCCCTATTCTCTTCCATCGCTCTAAAAAATAATTTAACATAAATACTGATTGCGTTTGACAAGAATTGCTCTTTGTTGAGTATCATGACTTTGTGATTGAGGACTTCAATTAGGCGGCTTTTGAAGAAGTCATCAAAAGCGAAGCTGCGGCATTTATAAACTTCGCGGTCAACTACAGGGCGAAACGGTTCCATGAGGTCGCAGGTGAGGTTAAAAGGGTTGTACTCATTGCAGTGGTTAACGCCCATAGTGGTTGAATAGCCGGCTGAAGTAATTTCCCTGTTGAAAGCTGAAAGGAGAATTGCGTAACCATAGTTAAGCGCTGCGTTTATGTCGCTGGAGCTATCGCGTGAAAATTGCGGGCCAAACAATTCTTTGAAGTATAGTTTCGCGGCATGAGCTTCCCGATTGGTAGTATCTCCGGGTAATACTGATGCGGCAAAATTCATGAGCGTTTCGCAGGAGTCCTGGTTGGCGGTCTCTCTATAGACTACCTGAGCTTGCTTGATGATTTTTTGAGCAACGATTCTCTGCCAGATTTTATCTTTGGTGGTCTGAGGCCATTGGCTTTGGCGGCGCATTTGTTTGCTAGCGTTGTGGGCGCCGTAATATGGTATTATCTCGCTGTATGGATTGCGCTGATGATCACAGAAGATTATCTTCACCTTGTAGCGAGCTAGCTCACAAAGCAGATAAGCAGTGATGTTGACGGCGGTATTTTCGATAATTAAAGTGCCGATTTCGCTGATGTGAAGCGCTTTTTCCTTGCCATCGCTAATGATGAGCATGTAGTCGTTTTTGTAGCTTAGTTTGCAACGATTCTTGACGATGACGGTTCGCCAAGACATGCTAACGGCCCTGCTCTAATGTTTTTCCGTCTAATTTTCGGCGGTGCAGTCCAGTGATAGATTCGTAAACGAAAGTAAGTTTGGTTGGGTCGAGATTTTTGCCTATCATTCTACCAAAATCACTTGGTAGTTGAAGTTTTGGGAAGTTCTTTTTCATATCTACGCGCCCCGATCCAGCGTGTGTAGCCACTAAGACTAACCCTATAACCTTAATCTTATCATCTACAGACATTGCTTGGTATTTACTACTGGCAGCCTTCGCTTTTTCGACGGCGTTACCAAATTGTTGGTACTGGCTGCTCAGCTTATCGGTGTAAACTTCCCAGAACCTCTCTATTCCGCTAATAACTTTATCTCTTTTTTCGATTTGTTTAGCGCGCTTATCGCGCAGGTTGTCGTCTTCTTTAGCTTGTTCCTCTGAAATTGTGACACGCGGAATTCTCCGTTTTAAGGCTATTGCTACGGCATATTCGATATCATAAGGTAGCTTCAGCTGTTTGGCATTAGTAACCTCGCTACTGCCAACGACGAATTGCTCATTGCCGTCATATTCAATTTTTTGATTGATTGGTATTTTAGGAAGAAGTACCGTAGCTTGCTTGTAATTGTTGCTGATATATTCATTGATTGAGTCTGATCTGGTCTTTTCTAGTGTATAAATCTGCGCTGGGACACTGACGATTTCATTGACCGAGACGTCCTTATTTCGTACCTGTTTGAGATAGTTTATAGCCGTGAAATAAGCCGCTTTTCTCCCTGAATAGCCACCGTATTTATCGACTGGTAGGTTCGCCTTTCTAGCGATCATAGTGGCGCCAGAGTTTTTACCGTAAATAGTTTGGTCGTAGAATTGATTGTCGCCAATTTCAGTTTTCTTTGTGATCAGACAATCATTGTATTTCATTGTTCGGTCGATGACATTACGCTCGGTTTTACTTTGCCAGATAATTTCACCAGTCTCTGTATTAGTAAGATCGTAGTTCATTGACGCGAGGATAAAGCTGCTGCGATCCGTGTCGGTCTGTTTTTTAGATTTGAACTTCATGTATTCACCGTAGATAAATGCGTTATCTAGTTTTGGGTAGCGAATTTTTACATACTGAGCTAGGACGGCGGCTAGATAGGCGTCTTTGGCATGATGCAGGTCGTTAATTTCTCGGCATTTTGGCAAGTCATGGATGCGACGGTACTCAGAACTCATGCCGGCGCGGATCGTGAATACCTCTGTTGGTGAATTGTGGTATTTTTCGGTCAGCATTCTGGCGAGGTGTTTGGTGATTTGCCGCGTCTCAACAAGCTGGCGATTGACAAATCCAGCAACGCGGTCTTCAGACAGTTGCTTTTGGTTCGTTAGACGCTGAAATTTAAGCTGCGACATAAGCTTAGCGTTTTTGAGAGATGTCCAAATCGAGCGCATATGATTTTGGATATCGGGCGCGATAGGATAGTCATCAAGTTTTCGCTGATTTTCTTTGCGCAGTACCAACACAGTATTGTCTAGCGAATCGTCTTTGGTTAGTGACCGCGGCAAGATGTGGTCAATCTCACTGTCTCTGAGGTCGTTTTCGATGTCAAGCGGCTCGCCTGTATAAGCACACTTACCGTTCTGGAGGAAGTACAGGTAATATTTTTTCTTGTCTAGCCTATCTTTATACTCGGCTAATTGCGATTTTATATCAGATTTGGTATATGCATTGCCGTAAAGGTCTTTGTACATTTTTTCCAGTTGGCTGTATCGGCTTTTGGTCCTGACCTTTTCATCTTCGTTGCGGGCCATCTCGATACTAATCAATTTTGGCTCGTAGCCGATTGTGTCGACAATCTCGTCAACAATTCTAACGCTGCGCCACAGAGCGCGTTTGATGCCCGGCGATCCGGCGAGTTTTTTAATGTCGTCGTAGGCTATGTCTGTGCGCTGGTCTGCCGATAAGATATCGTCAATAATCTTTTTGAACTCGTATCGATCGCTTTGGATGATCTGCATAAAGTTATCTTTAGAGCTACGCATCGTCTCTATGACGGTCAGCTCGCCGTAAGGCGTGTGCGCAGTGATGCCGTCAAGCAGCTTGTGAGATAGTCGTCCCCAGCCGCTATAATTTAGCTTTAAAATAGTACGTAGTTGATTTTCATTAAATATGTTGCTGTACTTTTGTAACTTCTTAGCTAGGATCTTTTTGTCTTCAAATAGAGTAATCCATTTAATAACTTCTTCGATTGCTTTTTGAGTTTTTGGCGTAATCTCAATGCCGATTTTATTGGTAAAATCGAGGTAAGATTTGCGTGAGGAAGCAAACGATTTCTCTTTAGCTGTTCCAGAGATAACGAGAGAATCGGTGTTGTATATCTGGTTGTCATAGAGATATTTAATTAACTTTTTGTAACTCACTGAAGGTTCTTTGGCGAATAGCTCGTCAACGATGCGGTTCTGGATATCTGAACTCAGTCTTTCGCCGTTGATGGTTACATTCTTTAATTCGTTGCGAACTTCGTATTCCTGATAAAGCAGCGAATTTTTAGGAAGGACTTCTTCGTCTGGTAGGTAGGTACAGTTGTTGCGCATTCGGTCGATGAACTTCTCAGCCGAAGCTTCATCGTCTATCATCTCATCGAAGTTCCAGGGATAAATCACGCCATCTTTCTTTTTGGCTGACCAAGCAAAATTGCCGCCAGTCTTCAGTGGCCCAATGTAATACGGCAGTTTGAAAGTAAAAATGCTGATGATTTTGTCGCGATTTTGAGCTAGGAACGGATAGTATTGCGCTTGGTTGTCAATAATTTTTTCAAGTTCGTATTGGTGAATTTGATGCGGAATGGCGCCATTGTCTCGGATACGTTGCCTGGCTAAGAACTCGCCTAGTTCGGCACGCTTTTCGAAGCGTTGGTATCGCGGGTTGTTCTTGGCAATTTCGCCGAGTTGTTTTTTGATAGATTTATATAAATCATCAAGGTTTCGTTTGTGGTTGTTGTATCGTTCAAATTCAGCAGCGTCGCCGTGAAAAAATGATTTATAGCTTTCTTTAGGCAAGAATTCATGAAATAGCGCTTTAAGGTCGGATAAATCTTGACGATAGGCATCGTATTTTTCAATCATAATGTCGGACAGGCAGCTATCTTTTCTGATAAATTGGCTGAAAACCGTCCATTGATAGACCGATTCTAAGGTCTCTATGAGTTCGTAGCGATCGTCACCGATTGCGGTTGCAATTTCATCGCGTTGCTCCTCGTAATTTTTATTCGAGAACTCCCCTTTTACTTCGAGAGAGTCGTCCTCGAATAGTTTATTGGCGCTCCACTTTAAGCCGATGGCTGCACCGACGGCTTCGCTGACAGCCCTCTTGTTGTCGGGAGATGGCTGTAGTAAATTGATGATGTCTGATTTTCTGGTACTACGCGATAGAGAACGGTCAAGCAAAGTCGCCTTAATCTTTTGAGCTGTCGAATCGTCAGCGCCGATAAATTCCATGAAAGTTTGCAAGCTTTGACTATCAAACGAAGAGATTACATTATCGACTCCGCCTTCGATTAGGAAATTGCCGCGGTACTTGATAAGGTGATGAAGCGCTAGATAGACTAAGCGAATATCCTGTTTTTCGGAGTTGTGAAATAGGCTACTTCGCAAATGGTAGATTGTTGGGTATTTTTCTCGGTAAGATTTGTCGGTGAAAGAGTGGTCGGCGAATAGAATATTGGCGTCTAATTCTAGTGTAGAACTTTTATCGCCAACATGGAGCATTGATTCGGATAAACGGAGGTAGAAATGCGGGTCGACTTTCTGAATTTCATCGTTAAATATCTGTTGGAGCAGTGTGATGCGGCGCTTTCGTCTGGCGAGTCGCCGGCGCGATGAGCGAAATGACCGCCGAGTGGCTGCTTTTTGCGCCTCATCAAACAAATGGGCACCCCACATGTTTTGATGTTTATATTTACACAGACTAAAGTCTTCGTTGATAACTGCCCAGCCAACGCTGTTCGTACCAATATCTAATCCAATAGAATACGGTTGTTTCGTCATAAATCCCCTTTAATTATTTTAAGTATATCGCTTATTTTTAGGGTTTACAACGTTGTTTTAATTAGTTATAATTCCTACTGTACCGTTTCGGTACCTCAATATAACACTACAGGTTAAAATAAAGCATTAGCTAAAGTGTTTCTATAAAGATTCGGGCGGTAGGCCCGTTTTTTGTTGGTCGTCTTTTCTTTTAAGATCTTTTTTATACCGCAAAAACAAAACCTCGCCCTCTTTCATGCGGCTGAAATAGAAGCCGTTTCCTGCCAAGAGGTTCTGTAGGCCTGGCATTCTCTGGGGCGCTAGTGTTTGTAATTGCGTTGCGCCGCGTAATGCTGCTTCAGCCTCGACTAGTTGTAATAATTGCGTACCAACTTTTCGGCGGCGGTATTTTTCTCGTACGACGATTAGTTCTAAATTTGTTATTTTAGGATTGTTTGGGTCTTAGCTATAGATAATTGTGCCAACTGGTTTGATGGTATTGCTGCTTTCATCGATGTATCTGGCCAGTGCAGCGGCGTACTCACCCAAGTATAAACGCTGCGTTAGGTCGGTAGCTGCTTCCATGAAAGTATCTCGGCCTAGTATGTCTGAAATTGGGCCGCTGCTGGGCTTGCATAATAGATCAATAATCTCGCCAACTTGAGCGTCATGAGCATGCGGCGTGGTGGCTCTTTCTAACGGTAGAGGCATAGCAATAGTTGATTACGAATTGGAAGTAGCTGCCGCTGGAGTTTTGCGCCGGCGGCTGCGAGTACGTTTGCGCTTTGGTTTGCTGTCGTCGCTATTAGTAGCGGTTGTAGCTTCTCTGTCAGCAGCGGCTTTAGCAGCTGTATTTGATGTGCCAGAGTCATTAGCCGCCGCGGCTTTTGCAGCGTCTTTGCTGTTTTGACCGTGGTCTATTTGTAGCAAACCAACAGCTCCTTTGTCAAGTTTGACCGACGGCTGTTTGGCAATTGGCTGAGTCTGTTCTTGCGGCTGCTTGGCGGCTTGGCGCGCGGCGCGATCGGCGGCTCGCTGTTCGGGTGTTTTTGGCGGCGTATAGGCAGGACCAGGTTTTTTGACGACTAGGTTTTCTGGCGGTAGGATTCGGTTGGCGATATCGGCTTCAATATCGCTGCGGTTGCGGCTATAATTATCGCGCGTCCATTGGATAATCCGGCCGGTGTTGTCGTCTTGCGCGGCTGGCAGATTAAGCGTCTTGGCGCTAAAGGCCGGAGCCTTCTCGCCGTTGATAACCATGTTGATGATAAAGTTGCGGTTATGCATTTGCAGTAGATCATTCGGCTCGAACTGCGGCTCAAATTGTTTGGCGAGAATCGGACTGTCGTCGGCAGAAACACGGAAGCTAATTACCGTGCCGACGTTGCCGAAAACAGCATCGCGGACGGTTTCTTCCATCTGGCTAATGTACTGGTTGGCAACGGTCAGGTTGAGACCGTATTTGCGTGCCTCGGATAAAATTGTAGCGAACGAGTCGGTAGCAAAGTTTTGAAACTCGTCGACGTATAGATAAAATGGCCGGCGGTCCTTGATGTCAGGGATATCGGAGCGGCTCATGGCGGCGAGCTGAATTTTGGTGACCAGAAACGAGCCGAGAATACCGGCGTTATCCTCGCCGATTAGACCCTTGCTCAAATTGACGACGAGAATCTTACCCTCATCCATAATCTGTCGGATGTTAAAAGTCGATTTCGGCTGGCCGATGATGTTGCGGATGACTGGATTAGCGGTGAAGGCGCCGACTTTATTGAGGACTGGCGCGATGGCTTCAGCTTGGAATTTATCGGTCCAGCTAGCAAACTCGACATTCCAAAATTGCAGCACCACGGTGTCTTTACAGTAACTGAGTGTGTCTTTGCGGAACTTTTTGTCAGTGAGCATGCGAGTAATATCGAGCATGGTAGTCTCGGGCCGGTCTAGTAGCGCTAAAATGGTATAGCGCAAGATATACTCGAGGCGTGGACCCCAAGAGTCGCCGAACATGCGTTTCAGCACGCCGATAACTTCTGATGAGATATTAGTTTTTTGCGACGGATTAGTGACCTCTAGCGGGTTGAAACCTAGCGGATACTGCGTGTCGGCTGGGTTAAAGTAAACAACATCCTGCAGGCGCGAGCCTGGGATGAAGCGCATGTTATTTATGGCAAAGTCGCCGTGCGGATCGATGATGGCGTAGCCTTGCCCGTGGAAAATATCGCTGAGGGCAAATAACTCCAGCAAACCGCTCTTCCCTGCTCCTGTCTGACCGATAATGTAGACGTGGCGCGAGCGGTCGTAGCGCAGCATGCCGAATTGGTGGTTGATGCCGCGGAAATTAGTCATGCCAAAGGCCGAGATATTCTCATCATGCGCTGGGTCGCCAGTTAGGACTGGCAGCTTCGGCGGCGGTTCGGCGGTTTTGGTGCTAGCCCAGACAATGTTCGGCGTTTCGACGTTAGTATGCGGCAAGTGATAGACACTAGCGACTTCCTCGATATTCATTAAATAGCCGCGATCGGCGAATAACCGGGTTTTGTACTTGGCGAGAGCCTCTTTGGCGAAGCTATCGTTCGACATCTTGAAACCGTTGAGGTTAGTTGAATTAAACTGCTTGAAGGTACCGATGATGCCTTGCATGCGCAGTTTGGCGTCGCTAGTGCGCTCGCCTAGGTAAGCGACGCGGATTTTGACTTGATAGCCGAGTTTGGTCGCCTTTTTTTCAGCTTCAGATATGCGGGTTTTGTCGCGCTCTGATAATTCTGGACCGCCGCTGGCGCCTGCTTGCTCGGGCGGTTGCCACAGAGCAGAGAATAGTCCAGCAATCCACTTGCCTATACCATCGGTACCGAATAGGTTGAAACCGCCCGCTTTGACCGATTGAATCCAGGCGTCGGCTTCTTTGTGCCAGCTGTCGGCGACCGGGCGGACTAGCATTTGTATCCAAATTTCTTCGTCGGTATCTTCAAGCTTGGCGAGCGTGCCGGTGATGCCAGCTAGCGGGTCAACTTCAAAGCTCTGAAAGGTTTTGATCGGCAAAAATTCCTTATCGGTTAAGGTAATCTCTGAAGTATAGACCACGCTGTGATGGCGTTCGTGAGCGACGTAATCTTCTTCAGCCTTATGAATTTGTACCTGCGGGTATTGGGCGTAAATCTGGCCTTCGACGAAGCTTTGCAACGATTTCGGCGTCCAAACGTAGAATTGAATCCGCCCGCCCACCGAGGCAATCTCGAAACTTAGGTGCTCCTGATAGCCATTGTTAGCTTTCAGCTCGCGGGCATCGCGCAAAATACCATGGAGGCTAGCGAACATTTGCTCGGCGGCCAGCTCGGACTTATCGTTGGTTTTTGGAATCTCGAGGGTTAACAAGACGCTCTCAACGTTCTTTATTACATCAATACTGCGATAATTGCGCCAAGTTAGATATAACAGCACAATAACCAACGGCCCCCAGACATACCATTGCAACAATAGAGCAATAACAGAAGTGATAAATGACATAGCTATACTTCCATTATATCATACCTCTGTTATTTTTGCAAGATTAAGCGGATTGAAACAAAGAATTAGCGGGTTAGCCGGGCGCGTTATTCTAAGCCTGGCAAAGCTAAATTAGTCACTAGGTTAAGTAGCGAGGCTGGGTGTATTATTGCTGCGGTTCGGCGATGGTGTAAGTCGCTTTGGCGACGCGCTTGAACATCGATTTGCTTTGCAAATTGAGTAGAATAGTTGTCTCTTTGACTTGGCGGCTTTTGAGCACGCGCCTGACAATTTCGTCGCGGTGAAGCGGTTCGCCTGCCTTGCGCAAAATGTCAGCAATAATATCTGAAACTGTGCCTTTGCTGTAGCCCCAGCTGTCGAGCGCGTAAATGCCGCGGCCGATTAGGACGAAGCGTTTGTCTTTGATAAGTTCGTTGTGGATAGCTTGAGTGGTAACGTTTCTGCGCTTGAAGTCGCTTTCTTTGATGGCTTTAGAAATGTCGGAGAAGTGCATCGGCTTGCCATTGCCTGCCAAAATGACGTAGATTTTATCGCGGATGTTTTTAGGATTGACAGTTGGCCACTTGGCTAGACCCCAAACGTCTTTGAGATTGGCTAGTTTTTTGGATAAGCTGGCCAGGCCGCGGATCTGGGACGGACTTTCGAAAGTCAACATGCCATGTAAGCTCTCGATGTCGATTGGCTGGCCGTGGTTTTTGATGGTTTTCACAATGCTATCGATATCGCCGCGGACTTTCTTCTCATTACCGTTTTCGGCGATACTGATGCCCTGGTGATAATTGTCAGTTTCGTTGATTATAACGAAGCGCGGCGACAACTCGCCGATAAAGGCAACGTGAGATCGGGTGTTGTTGGAAGCTTTGTCTTTCGAGAGGCGGTTGGCGACGTCTTGGACGCGGCCAACGCGGCCGTTTTCGGAAAGGTCGCGGATAATTAGGCGCTCGGCATCGCTAATGGCGGGGATTTTGCCGTCGGCAGCAGCGGTTTTGAGGCGGGCTAAGATGGCTTTTTCAAGTTGGCGGACACGTTCGCGAGTGATGCCGAGCAGCTCGCCGATTTGCCCAAGCGTTTCCCGGCGTTCATATAGGCCGAAACGGCGCGTGATGATTTCGCGTTCGCGTTCTTGGTCTATGGTCTTAAGAATATCCTCAATTGCTGTCTTGATAGTCTCCACAGCAGGTGTACCGGTAGTTTCGGTCATGCGATCCTTATCCTTTTATCTCCACTCCCCGCCCCTCGAGAGTGATTTTAGTTTGATATCGTAATTTCGTATCTGATTATAATACATAGTAGTTAGATTGTCAAATCAAATACTAACTAGTTATATTGTATCACAATATAGACGCTTATGGTAAATACTTTTTTGCTACTTTTTTTAATAAAGAATAATGTCTAGGCTAACAATAATACCTATTTTTGTCAAAGTTTAAGGTGTTAAGGCGGTATCGATGCTGGTTAATCTAACGGTTTATCACAAAATATAATTGTTTATTGAGCAAAGCTTATTCAAAACACTAATGAATAATTAGCTGATTAAACAGCTTAATCATTGTCTAATAATATCTGGACTTTTTCTGGCGTGGTTTGCGCCTGAGTTTCTGACTGGTCGCTGTTGATATGCTTGAGGGCGAATAGCGTAAGTGTGCGGCGAATTTCGTCGCTGGTCGGCTTGGTTTTGCGTCCGCTGTCGTTGAAGCCGTGGCCAGCGTTGGCAACGCGAATGAAGCGGCTGCTCGGTTGGTAAGCCAAGATGCGCTGATAGAACTTGTAAGCTTGCTCAATCGACACAATACTGTCTTTGGTGCCGTGGAAAAACAAAAACGGCGGCGGCGTTTTGGTGATTGGCTGATATAGCGGGCTGGCGACGCGGGCGGTGTCGACATTGCGGGTGCCGAGGAATTTGTAAGCATTTGGGTTGCGCTTGGTGCGCTGTAATTGGTTGACCAGGTCGGTGGTACCATAAAAACTGATCACGCCGCGGACAGTAATTGGGCTGTCTTGGCGAGTTAAGACGTAGTCGATAGCCAGGAGTCCGCCAGCGCTGTCGCCAAAAAGGATAACATTGTTAGTGTCGATGTCATAAGAGCTGGCGAGTTTGGCGATGGTATCGATAGCGCAGGCAACGTCGTTATTTTGTGTCGGATAATGGTATTTGGGCGCTAGGCGGTAGTTGACCGAGGCGACCGCAAAACCAGCCGCTGTCAAACTAGAGCCGTAATAGTCAAGCAGCGAATTGCGCTTATCACCCTTATGCCAGCCGCCGCCGTGGATATAAATAACTAGCGGGTACGGTGTCGTATGAGTATTGAGTAGGCTGTTGATCGGCGTGTACAAATCAAACTTCTGCTTGTCTTGGCCGGCGCAATACGGAATATCAGAGTCGACGTTAGCGACATTGCCCAGGCGTGGATGATCGTCGGTGCGGTATGATCTATGAACATTTAGCGAGAAGATAACGATAATCACTACTACGAGCAGCAAAATCATCATCCAGCGGCGGACACGTCGGACTTGTTGGAGTTTGATTGCCATGTTTACTTCTTTCGTCGTATTTGGCGCCGCGCCGACCTTTTTTGCGGGGCGTTAGCGAGCAATTCTACTGCTTGGTCGCGAGTGATGGTTTTGGGGTCAGTGTCTTTGGGAATCTTGGCGTTTTTACTGCCGTCGGTAACGTATGGACCGAAGCGGCCGTTGAGTACCTTGATGCCGTCGCCAAAATCAGCAATGTTCTTCTCGGCCTCGGCTTTGAGCTTGGCGGCGTATAGTTCGCGCGCTTGCTCTTGGGTGACTTCGCGCGGGTCGATATCTTTCAGGCTGACGTAGAGTTTACCGATTTGAATATATGGCCCGAAGCGGCCGACGTTAGCCTTGATATCTTGCCCGTCCTCGGTTTGGCCAACTAGGCGCGGCAACTCAAATGCGTGCAAAGCTTGCTCTAGAGTGACGGTTTCGATCTTGGCGCCTTTAGGCAGCGGCGCGAATTGCGGTTTGTCGGCTTTGTCGTCGCTTGATCCTAGTTGCAGCATTGGTCCGAAGCGGCCGAAGCGAGCAATAATTGGTTTGCCAGATTTCGGATCAGTGCCGACTTCTCTGTTGGCGCCGACAGTTCGGCGGTCAATATTGCCAGATTGCTCAATCAGCGCATGGAATGGTGCGTAGAATTTCTCGAGCATAGTGTTGCGCGCCAAGCGGTCACCGGCAATATCGTCGAAGTCTTTCTCGACGTCGGCGGTGAAACCATAATCAACGACGCGGTTGAAATGGTCGGTTAAAAAGCCGCTAATCAGCTCTCCGGCTGGCGTCGGCACAAGCTTGCCTTTGTTGGAGCCGGTCTTTTCTTGAATGATTTCGCGCTCGACCTTATTGTCGATAAGTTGCAATAAGATAACATCGCGCGGTACACCTTCGGAATCGCCTTTTTCGGCGTAGCCGCGGGTTTGAATGGTATTCATGATGGTGGCGTAAGTACTCGGGCGGCCGATACCGAGCTCTTCAAGCTTTTTGACTAGCGTACCTTCGGTATAACGGGCTGGCGGCCGGGCGAAAACTTGGCGGGCTTCGACGCTGTGGCGTTGCAGCTGGTCGCCAGATTTGACGGTTGGCAAAATTGTGTCATCTTTACCGCCGCCATAAACGCGCAGGAAGCCTTCGAAGAGGACGACTTGACCCTTGGCTTCAAAGACGAGCTTGTCGTTGGTCTTGCTTGAGTTATTTTGCTTTTCCCCGTCGTTAATACTAATTGTAATTGTCGTGTTCTCTAGCTTGGCTGGCGCCATTTGGCTGGCCAGCGTGCGGCGGCGGATGAGGTCGTAGAGGCGCTGGTCATAGTCGCTGCCGCTGACTGACTCGCGAGTAATGTCGGTCGGTCGAATTGCTTCGTGAGCTTCTTGGGCGCCAGCGGATTTAGTTTTGAACTTGCGGACATGCGAGTATTCGATGCCGTATAAGCGTTTGATGTAATCGGCGCTAGCAGCGATGGCCTGGCTTGACAAGTTGACACTATCAGTACGCATGTAAGTAATGCGGCCCTCTTGATATAGTTTTTGGGCGCTGGCCATGGTAGCGCGCGAGCCCATGCCGAGCTTGCTATTAGCCTCTTGTTGCAGAGTACTGGTCGTGAACGGTGCGGCCGGATTGCGGCTTGACGGGCTGGTACTGATATTGGCGACAGTGAAAGTCGCTCCGGCGAGCGATTCCAGAAAGGTGCGAGCCTCTTCTTCGCTGTCGAAACGCTGTTTTAGCTCGGCTTTTAATTCTTGGCCGCCAGCGGCGAATATGGCAGTAACTTTGAATTGCGAGCTGCTAGCAAAGGCGTCAATTTCGTGCTCGCGCTCGACTAGCAGCCGTACCGCCGGGCTTTGGACGCGGCCAGCGGACTTGCCGCCGGGGACTTTTTGCCAGACGACCGGGCTGAGCTCGAAGCCGACAATTCGGTCGAGAATTTGCCGTGCTTGCTGCGCTTCGACTAGCTTCATATCAACGGTGCGCGGATGCTTGATTGCCTCCTCGATAGCTGATTTGGTAATTTCATGGAAAGTAATGCGCTTGGTGGTTTTGGGGTCAAGCTTTAGGACCTCGCACAGATGCCAAGCAATCGCCTCGCCCTCGCGGTCTTCATCGGTAGCCAGCCAAACGTTGCTGGCGCCTACTTCTTTGACGGCCTTTTTCAGCTCGGTAATTACCTTTTTCTTTTCCGGGTCGATTTCGTAAGTCGTTTTGAAGCCGTGCTGGATATCAATTGGCGGCGTGCCGTCTTTGGTTTTTTTGGCGATAGCGCGAATATGCCCCACGCTTGACAAAACATGAAAATCATTGCCGAGATATTTCTCGATAGTTTTAGCTTTGGCTGGCGACTCGACGATAACCAGATTCTTCATACTTATATAATAGTAAACCGATTTGCTAAAAATGCCAAATTAGTGCTGGTTGCTGAGAATAATAAGCCAAAGAAAATAGCCCGCCAGATGGGCCTCGCGCCGAGCCTTAGAGCTCTGGCGGGCTATTTTCTGACGGGCTTAAAAAAGCCCTTTTCTGCCGAGGAGGGTCACTCCTCGGCGGTGGCAGTGTCGGTGGTGTTCACCTCCTCGGTGTCGTACAGGTCGGCGAGCTGCGTCTGCTCGCCGACCAGCTCCTGGCCAACGTTGTTAATGACGGTTTCGAGACCGTCATTAATATTCGACCATTCTTTCAAAGCCTCAGAAAAGAGGGAGCGTAGGAGAGGAGACGCCTCCTCTCCTCCTTTCAGGAAAATCCTGTAATCGTCGATAATCTTGCGACTATCGGCGAGAGACAGGCGCGCCTGCCTCTCAATCCAAGAGAGATCCTCTTCTCGCTCTTGAGCCAGGCGGCTCAGGAGAGAGAAGCAGTTATCCGACTCAGTGAGCTCCTCGCGGAGCTCACTGACCTGGCGGCGCGCATCGCGCGCCGCCAGACGGTACCGCTTGGCGTGGCCGGCCATCAGGCCAGCCGCGCCCGCGGCGACGATGGCAGCCAGGGTGGCCTGGCCGCCGCCGATCAGGACGGCGGCAATGATGGCGACCGCCGCGACGGTCACCAGCTCGCGGCGGGCGCGCAGGGCGCGCGCCGCCTTCTTGAAAAAGCGTCTCATTTCCCCTCCTTAGGGAAGTGTTTTTGCTCAAAGCAAAAGGGCTACTTCTTGCCCTTTTTTACGAATACTTTGAGCAAAAAGCTGATATATATCACATATGGACGGCGGTGTCAATAGTTTTGCAATAATTTACTATTTTTTGCAACAAAATAGCCAAAAATCCTCTTCAGGCCGCAAATCGCCAGTTTTGCTTGTTTATTTATCATTTCGGTGTTTTGATTGCCGGGCGCGTTTGATGTACGAAAGCGTTGATTTAAATGCGAACGGCAGCGATACAGCGAACGCTAAATTGCCGATACCGCGAGCAACTCTGGCGAGCTGGCTCTGGCCGGTGGTTTCGAGACGGCTACCGACTAGGTGGGCTAGCAATGAGCTGGTTTCGAGCGCTAGCGCCAATTTGCCAGAGATTTCCGGGCGTACAGTTTCATCGCCAGCTTCAACTATCGTTTTGGCGCTGGCAACGGCGTTGATTCCATTAAAAGCTGTGATGGCGGCGATTATTTCCGTTGGTGCGAGGTTTTTACTTTTTATCTCATAAAGGATGATGGCAGTGACAGCTTTGTCTAGCCCAGCATCCAGCAACGCGCCGAAATCGCTTGTTTGCCCTGTTTTGCGGGCGACGATGCCGTCTAGAACGTCAATGAACCGGCCAGCGGCAACCTATGCGATACCAGCAGTGGTATCAATGCGTTTGGCGCCGCGCAAGGCTAGAACCGCGCCAGCAATACTCATAGCGTTGGGGATGGTGGGGATATCAGTCCGAGGATTGAATCTTGGAATCCTTTCACGAGACTTAATAGGCATAATATCTAAGTCTACAATTATACGATGAAAATGACAAATTTGCGAAAAGCTTAAACAATATTAATTAGACAAGCGTCCACTGGTTGGCGCCGAGCGAGCGGATAGCGCCAGTTAGTTCAAGCATGGTTAGCGCAGTATTGAACTCGGTTGCTGGCAGCTGAGTAGCCTTTTGCAGCTGGTCGCCGTCGCGGACACCTTGAGCGAGCTGTTCGATGATCGCTGTTTCGGCGGGTGTTGAGCCGAGCGGCAGCTTGGTCTGGCTGGTTCGCGAGTCTGGCATGGATTCTGGTGCAACAACCGACAAGATATCGTCGAGGCTGGTGACGGGCGTGGCGCCTTGCTTGATTAGAGCGTTGCAGCCAGCGCTCTGCGGGCTGGTGATATTGCCAGGTACAACGAAGACATCTTTGCCTTGAGCTAGCGCGTGGGCAGCAGTATTGAGCGTGCCGCTGCGAGCACTAGCTTCGGTAATTAGTACGGCGTCGGCCAAGCCGGACACCAAGCGGTTGCGTTCCAAAAAGCTCCAGCGGCCGAGGATGTACGGTTCGGTGTCATCGGTAGAATGTTCGGACAAGATTGCCCCGCCCTTCTCGACAATTCGCCGGGCAAGCGCGCTGTTGCTACGCGGATAAATATTTGGCAGTTGGCTGGGTACGATGGCGATAGTGGTGCCGCCAGCGTCTAAACAGGCGCGGTGCGCTAGCGCGTCGGTGCCTAGGGCTAGTCCGCTAACAATGATAAAACCGCGGCTGGCCAGGCCGCTGGCGAACTGATTGGCTACCTCGATGCCGTAGCTGGTTGGCTTGCGGGTGCCGACGATAGCGATGGTCGGCTGGCGCTGCTTGGGTATTTTGCCTAAGTAATATAATGCTTGCGGCTTGTCGTCAATATTAGCTAATACCTTGAGATAATCGCTGCTATCTGGTGATACTTTATTGATTTTCATACAAATTCCTGTTAAAAAGTATTGACATGTTGTCAAAGGTGTGCTAATATTGGGATGATTGATTGACCCGAGGTGGTGAATCAAGCACCTTATACCCCCTATTCTAACTTATGTTAGGTTGCGCTAAAAGGCGCACGGCAGTAATCTACCCTCCACTTTCGTGCCTAGACAACTTTTTAGCGTATACTAACCCCTTTGTCCAGCGGATCACCGTATGTGTGAGGTGGATCACGTATACCCGATAGGGTGGGACGAAGGGCAGAATGGCGCTAGGTGATGCCCACCCTTACCTAGCGCTTTTTTGTTATCTAACAATATTGACTTTTCGTCATAAAAATAGTATAATGGAAGTATGACCGCTAACGACTTTAACTACGATCAGATGCGCCGCGAGGAGTGTCAAAAACTTATTCCGCGGGTGTTTCATGTCGAGATGCCAGTCGACGAATTTTTGTTTGACGATATCGAAACGGGGCGCGATTCGTACGCGGTGATCTTCCGTAGTCGTGGTAGCGTGTATGCTCTGCTTATTGCCGAGAATGGTATCGAGCAGACGCTAGAGGATGTGCGCCGTATCGTCAAGAATATGGGTTTAACTGCCGAAAAGTTCTTGCCGCCAGAGGCCGACCCGCAGTATTTTTATCGCAATGGCGTGGAGCTTTTGAAAAGGGTTTATCCGTCGCTACGCCGCTGGAATTACGATGATGTGTGGATGTATAGTCGTAAGGTACCGTACAGCCCAGCCCTGGTCAAGGTAGCATCGGTCGACGGTGAGATCCGGCGCTTTAATCAGCGCGGTGCGTCGTGGCAAAAATTATTAAATTATTCGTTCAGAAAGGTTCAGGTACGCTATGAATGATATCGATAAAGTATTCCCAGCGCGGTACAATCGTTTGCTTAAGCTAGCAGAGGTGCGTCCGCTACAGTTCCGGCAGCAAGCGGCGGCCGTCTATGCGGCTTGCCCGCGCTCGCTGCGGCGGATGGCGCGGCGCTTTGATCGCAGCGTGCCGATGGCGCTGGAATTTTTCTTGTCTTGGCGCGATGATTGCCTGCCGCGGTTGCGCAAAATCGAAAGCGCGCCGCAGCAGAAGACGCTGATCAAGACGGTGAGCGACAATTTCTTGACAGATGATGAGCAAACTGCAACATTGTTGCAATACGTAGCACAGCAGAGCCAAAGCATTGAACGAGCGCGTTTTGCGCTGCAACATTATGCAGAAGGCGAAAAAAAGCTGCATCGTTTGGCGCTAGAGTTTGTTAATCAGTCGGCAGAAGTTTGTTCGCAGCAGGTCGAAGTCTACGTAGATTATTTACTCTACCGTGCGGTTGCCGAGGAATTCGGCATGACAATACGCGATCCGCAGGCGCGATTGATTAAGCGTTTATTCCAGTCGAAAGTTGAGCGCCATCAGATTCGCCGGATGACGCGCCAAGCGCGGCGGCGTTTGAACGAAATCGACGGTGCTACTGCCGAGATTGAACAAGCGCAAAATGGCTTGGTGGCGCGGTTATTTGGCTTGAAAATTGATTATGTGTCGGTGTTGGCGGCGCGGCAAGAGTATGAAAAAGCCTTGGCGCGTCTCGGTAAAAAGTCAGCTAATAGTCCGGCCAAACGACTAGCTCTCTACGAGAAGAAGACCGAGGATCTTCGCGCGGAATATTTGGCTACCGTGCCGGGATTGGCTAATCTTTCGGACACGCAAAAAGCTGCCAAAGAGATTGACGGAGTGTTGTTGGCGGTGTTTGATCTCAGCAATGAGCAGCGCAACGATATCATGAGTTTGCTCAAACGCTACCGCGAGCTGATTCGCGAGCGCGAGACGCTGCTGACGATGATTAGCGATTAGGGTTACTTTGTTGATTTTGATTCTGGCTTTGGCTTGTTTTTGCTAGCACTAGCGCTTTTAGCTAGCTGCTGTTTTTGCCGGCATTTTTGGCAAACACCTTCAAGCTCAAAATGGTGATCAATGACCAAAAAGCTGTATTTTCTGCTGAGGTAATTGATGAGCTGTTCTAATTCTGGAGTTTGGATTGGTATAGCGTTTTGGCAGCGAATGCAGTATAAGTGGTGATGATGCGGAATGAATGGCTCGGCTAGCTCGTAGTAGTTCTTCCAACCGACATGGACGACGTTAATGATTTTGAGATCGTTGAACGCCACCAAGGCGCGATAAACGCTGGTGCGGTTAATATCCTTGCACTTTTTTGCAATATCGCTGATAGTCAGCGGAACATCTGATTTTTGCAACGCGTCGAAAACTTGCTGGCGCGGTTTGGTGAGGCGCAGGTTGTGTTGTTTGAATAGATCGTCGAGGGTCATGATATTGCAAGTATACAACTTATTGCAACAAATTTGCAATAATTCGGAGGGTTTGGCATTATGAAAAGCTATGGATATGGCAATTAAAACAGTGATGAATTTGCACGAGTTTGCACCATCGCCAGACGTCAATGCGGCTTTTTCTGGTTTGGTGGCGGCAGCTGTGCAGGCGACAGCGTTACCTAGTTGGTGCAATAACGAGGTGTGTCGCGAAGTGCAACGCCGTTGCTCCCTGTCGGAGTCAGAGATGGAAATGTATTGGTCGCGGCGAATTACCAGCTCAGCCCGTCCACAGCAAGAGCTAGAAAAGTTTTGGTATATTGACAATTACCGCGAGCTGGTACGACGTGAAGTTGGCTTACTGGCTGGGTCGGGTTTGTTTTTGTCTGAGGGCAGTCACGTGGCAATGATTGGCAGCGGTCCCCTGCCTTTGACCGCTTGGTGTTTGTGGCATCATACGGGCGCGATGGTTGATTTGGTAGACGTGGCGCCGGCTGCTTTGGTGCAGTCGTGCGAGCTGGCTCAGGCGATTACTTGGCCGGTTGGCGAGTGTCTGGTGGCGGACGGAGCGGCAGCGGCTTTGCCAGATAGTGCTTACGACGTGATTTATGTGGCTGGGCTGGCGGGCGATTCGGCTGAGGCCAAACAGCAGATTATTGATAATATTTTGCCAGCGCTCCGGCCTAGCGGACGGATTGTTGTGCGTGGCGCGCATGGTGCGAAAACGCTATTATACCCAGCGTTTGACCCGAATAGTTTGCGACGCGTGCAGCTGCTGGTCGAGTATAATCCTGACGACGATATCATTAACTCAGTATATGTGTATAAGAAAGGTTAATATGAACGATAAGATTGCATTATATCTGGTGAACGGCGCGCTGGGTGCCGGCAAAACCACGCTGGTCGATTTTTTGGTGCAGCAGCCTGAGTTTACTGGCGCGCGAGTGATTGAGAATGAGTTTGCGTCGGAAAGTATCGACAGTTGCACATTGGCGCAACGCGTTGATGAAGTGGCAACAATTGCTGGCGAGTGTATCTGTTGCAGTAGCGGCGAAGAGTTGATTGATATTTTGCACAATTTTGCAATAAGCGGACGAGCACCAGTGATCATTGAGTCAACTGGTGTTGCTAACACTTTGCGGGTGGTTGAGAGATTGCTGGCTGGTGATATCTTTGAGCAGTATGATTTGAAGCAATCGTTGTATGTCGTGGATGGAGCTGAAGCTAGAGCTGATGGTTTGGCGGAGGCGTTGCTGGCGGAAGCTCAGGCAGCGGATACGGTACTAATTAGTAAACTGGATTTGCTGTCTGAAAATGATCGCCAGCAGCTAATTGAAACATTGTTGCAACAAGGGGTAACCAACGTTATGAATATGGATCACGGCAAATTTGATCTGGTCCAGCTTGGTGACAAGTCGCAGATTTTGGATTATTTGCTGCTGCACGAGCCTGCGAAAAACGTGGCTGAGAATGCCTTAAATTATAGCGTGGTTGATGTGGCTGAGTTGGCTATTAGCGCTGAGAAGATTGAGAAGATCTGGGCTAGTTTGCGAGATAAATATGCTTTGCGGCGCATGAAAGGCGCGGCCGCTGACGGTGGCGAGATATTTCACATCGAGGCAACGCCGCAGCAAATACGGGTCACGCGTGGTGCCACTGACGAGTCATTAAAATTAGTTGTCATTGGCGAGCGGGCGCGTGAGATTACGCGCGCAGTAATTATGAAGGAGTTGGGGTGATGGACGGCGCGAATAGTGCGAGAGCGGCGGTCGATAGGCTGCTGGATATGTATGATGACTACAAGACTTTGACAGCAAAGATTGTTGCTGCGGAGCGCCGTTTGGCATTGGCGAAATTGAAGAATAGCGATGTTGAGCAGATACGGATAGAGCTGGACAACTTACGACATAGTCAGCAGCAACTATCTGATGCCATGACGTTTGATACGCCACTAGTTTGGGTGATGTATAAATTTGAGGCTTATCAGGATGAGGCGCAGCCGATTCGAACGATGCACGATTTTCGCTTGCACTGTTCAAAGCCTGGCTATATTTGTACTAAGCGCTTTATATTTCTTAATGCACATTTGTGCAGTAATGGACAACGTCCCCTGACGGATAGCGAACAGTATTCCGACGAAATGCTGCTCAGTGAGATTTTTCCGCTACTAAGTGAAATCGAGCGCGATAAAAACTTCTTATCTAACTGGCGCGCGCACGAATATTACCAGGAAGATGGCGCTACTAAAAAGTGGCAAGATTATAAACCAAATAATTCGTAAGGGTCTTCTGGTTGCGGTATCGCGGTAGCGGTAGGCTCGGTGATGACGTATTCAGCTTTGCCGTTAATTATTTCTTGTATCAACTTCCCTTTGACGGTTAACCAAGTGCCATCGCGGTAGCTATTCGCAGGAGTTTTTTCTACTAAGATTTTCATAGGTATGCTATCGGCGGCGCAGCAGCTGATAACGTAGCGTGCCAGTTCGAAATAATCGTAGCCATAGTTTTGTAGTGTGCCACTCGAGACGAAACCAGTTATCGTTATGCTAGTATTGTCAAAATACGATAGTTTTTGGCAGGAGTTGAAAGCAGATCGCCAGCGGTTGATCGATACATTCGTCTCGCCTTCCTTAGGTTTAGGAATATTGCAATAGTTTGTTTGACTGGTGGCGATAGAATTTTCTCTTTGAGTGACGCTGCTCGGTGATAACGGTTTTGGCGGCAGCAGATAGCCTGCTAGTAAAATTAGGACAGATAGACACGAGGCGAACTTGATATGGCGGAATTCGAAACGGTGGTGTGCAGTTAATGCGCCGCTCTTTAATTGCAACACTATATCAATAACCAAGAAAACGATACCTATCGTGCTCAAAATGGCAGCAAAAAGATGGTAGCGCGGATGAATGTAGAAACCGAGCTGACCGCGGCAAGCTAGCAGCAAAACATATCCGCAGGCAGCAATTCCGCCCAATGATTTCGCCAAACTAGCCCGCATAAAGCAAGTTTACTCCTATACCTGCCGCGAACGACAATGCGAAAATTATTAACATCACCACAGCGATAAATCGCCAACGGAAAGTGGTTCGCATCAATACGATTAGCTTGATATCAATCATCGGACCAGCTAATAGAAATGATAGAATCGAGCCTGCTGTGAAATTGCGGGCATAGGCTAATGCAAAAAAGGCATCGATGCTAGAACAGATCGAGACCACGAAACTCAAACCAATCATGGCGATAACTGATAAGATGATGTCGTTACCGACGGTGTTAATGATGGCGCGTGGTACGAAAACTTGAGTAGCGGCAGCGATGATAGCGCCGATACTTAGCATGGTTAATAGTTGCCAGAATTCGTCGCGCGAGGATCCAAGCATCTCCTTGAACTTAGAGCTGTGCTCGTGCGCGCGGCAATACTCTTTGAAAGCTGGGCGAACGATTTTATTTTCGTCCATGAAGCTGACGATCAAGGCGGTCAGTTGGACGATTATCAATGCAAAAATAATTCGCCACCAAACCATGTATGGCTGAAAGCTGAAAGCGGTCATTGTTGCAATAATGGTGATAGGATTGAGAATTGGTGCAGCGAATAGAAAACTGACGACGTCGGCGGGCTTTAAGCCGCGAGCCAGTAGGCTACGAGCAACTGGTACGTTGCCGCATTCGCAGACTGGTAATGCTAGTCCGGCTAGCGATAATACAAATCGGCGCCAAAATGGGTTGGTTGGTAAAACTTTAGTGAGTTTGGCTGGCGGTAGAAAGCGGCGGATCAAGGAGGAAATGATAATTCCGAGAATAACAAAAGGTAAAGCTTCAATGATTATGCTTAACGTGATGGTTAGGAAGTCTTGCAACATTGTTGCAGTTTCGTTGAGCCAAATGTCTGATTTATCACTAATTAGCCATAGTCCAAGCTGGGGGCTATATAAGTATATTACGATAATAAATACTGGCGTAATTATCCAGCCGGTAAGCATCTTTACCGTGTTAATTAACTTATTTATGTCGAAGTTTTTGACACGTTTTTTTGCCATACTTATAAATTATAACAGTAAGCTTGTGCTATACTAAATCATTATGAAACATCTCTGGCATTCGCATCACCCATTTCGGATTTTTTGGTTTTCGGCGCTGTTGACGCTGGCGTTGGGTGGGCTGATTTTCGGACATTTCGGCGCGAGCGGCTTGTGGTTGTTTGCGATTTTGGTAGTGCTGGAGGTTACCTTTAGCTTTGACAACGCGGTGATTAATAGCAAGGTGCTGGCCGGCATGAGCCAGGTTTGGCAGAAAGTTTTCTTGACGGTCGGTATTTTCGTGGCGGTGTTCGTGGTGCGGTTCGTGCTGCCGATTATCATTGTGATGGTGGCGAGCGGCCATGGCTTTATGGACGTGGTTGATTTGGCGCTGAATAGACCGGCGGAATACGGTCATATTTTGCACGAAGCCTCGCCGATGATTGATGCCTTTGGCGGCGCGTTTCTTATTATGATTGGCCTCAGTTATTTCATTGATTATAACAAGCGCGTGCACTGGATGCGGCGTGTCGAGCCGTGGATGGCGAAGGCTGGGCGGTTTGAGAATTTCAAGGTATGTCTGATGCTTATCGTGGCGGCGATACTGTATTTCACGGTTGAGCCGCCGCATCGGGCGCTGGTGCTGATCTCGTCGGTACTGGGGATTATACTGCACATCGGGCTGGAGCTGTTCGGCTCATTCTTTCATGAGGATGATGCTAAATCGGTCAAGATTAAAACTGGCTGGGCAGCCTTCGCCAGCCTGCTCTATCTGGAGGTGTTGGACGCCAGCTTTAGCTTTGACGGCGTGATTGGCGCTTTTGCCATCACCAGCAGTGTGTTGCTGATCGTGGCGGGCCTGGGTGCTGGAGCGATTTGGGTGCGTTCGCTGCCGGTGTATTTGCTGCGGACGGGTATGCTCAGCAAATATAAATATCTGGAAAATGGCGCGCACTGGGCGATCATGGCGCTGGGTATGATGATGATCGCCAAGTTGTTTCACCTGGAGCTGCCTGAATGGGCTACGGGTGGACTGGGGCTGCTGTTTGTGAGCTTGGCGGTTGGCAGCAGTATGCTGGAGGCGCGAGCGATTAATTTGCAAGAGGCAGCCGCGGCGAAATTACATAATGCTGAGCGGCGGCTGAAGCACGGCGCGGCGAGAATTGTGCCGCGGAAACGACGGTAATTGATATTTGGGCTTTTTGTTTCGGGAGGGAGCGCTTGCTTATTGCGACATTGTTGCAATAAGCATTTTTAATTTCGCAGGCGCAATGGTGTAGTGATGTGCCGAGGATTATAGCTTGATACTGAGCGGTTCGATAGTATCATCAAGAAATGTGCCGATCAGCTTGATCGCTTCGGGAATCGTCCAGTCGCGGAGGATTTTGCGTTCATCGGCGTTAAATTTACTGAGGACGAAATCAACATCGCCAATTTGCCGCCTCAGTAAATTGTCGGTGCCGATACGAATATGCCAGAAATCAGCGCCGATGTGAGTATGTAGCGATTTTAAGCCGTTGCTGCCAGCGTCGCGGCCGCCTTTACGGACGCGGATTTTACCAAAATCAAGCGCCGTGTCGTCGTGAATAATCAGTACATCATCAAGCGTCAACTTGTAAAAATCCATGAGCGCTCGCGCGGCAATGCCAACCTCGTTATAGTATGTCGTTGGTTTGACCAAGAGAACTTTTTCCTGCGGACTAGCGGTTGACGACTTTGCGTCAGCAGTTGAGGCTAGCTTGACATTATTTAGCTCAGCAATA
>JABCOL020000022.1 GCA_013333625.2 Candidatus Saccharimonadota bacterium
CATAAACCACTTCGGGAACTTCGCGCCCGCTAGCAGCGCCACCGCAATTGTCACCATCACCGGCAGCGTCATCATACCAATAAAACTATTAGGAAAGCCAAGTGGCGCCGCCGACCAATGGTTCGCCACCGTCGAACAACTCATCGCCGCGTTCAAGTCGCAGTTCAACACGGCATGCGAATTTTTAGCGAGCGTCAGCGATTCAATCGACAACACAAACGAAGCCAACAGTCCCAAACCGCTGCCAACCAGCATCAATAGCGCCGCCAATTGCCGGCGCTTTGATTCTTTACCCGACAACCGCTTGCGCAACTTTTCAAACATAAAAACTTACCTCGCTAATCGTCGGCAGCGGCAGCCCGCGCCACATATTTTGCATCTGGCTATCAGCACTCAGCGCGATAATCGTTGGATATTCAACGACATCGTACGTCCGGCAAAAATCACTGCCCTCAGCCGAATCTGGGTCAATTTCCTCAATCGTGTGCCCTGTCTGCCGATTAAAGTCATGCAAAAAATCAATGACCTTACGCGCATAATCGCTTTCTGTCCGATACACGACAACTACTCGCACGATTCCTGCCCTTTCTGGCGGCGCTGCTCTAATATTTTGACAAAATCATCTAGAGTTTTGAACTTTTGAAATACGCTGGCAAAACGCACATATGCGACTTCGTTACGTTTCGCTAGCTCATCAAGCACAAACTCGCCAATCAAACGAGATTCAATTTCGCTCTCGCCCAAGCTATGCGCGCGATCTTCCACGGCATCAATTATTTCCTCCAGTTCAACTTCCGATTTGAAGAACTTACCAACTGAACGACGGATAGAATTGGCTAACTTGGCCCGCTCAAACAATTCGCGGGCACCGCTAGATTTAATAACCGCCAAATTCGGACGTTCAATTCGCTCATACGTCGTAAAACGCTTGCCATCGGGGGTTTCGCGGCGGCGGCGAATCGTAATACCGTCAGCCGATTCTCTCGACTCTAGTACGCGACTGTTGCCGATTTTGATCCCTTTCATTTAGTCCTCGTCGTTATGCTTATTTTTTCGGCGACGCCGCAAAAAGGCTGGCGTATCGTCTTCGTCATCCTCATCAACCGAACTGCCCCATATATCTGCCGTATCCTCGCTAGCAAATTGTGCTGCTGCCGACTGATGCGACAAGTCCATATCAATGTCATCTACAGCTTCGCTAATTGATTGCGTTTGAACAGCTGGCGCTTGTTCTACTGGCGCCGTCAATTCCTCTGCCTGCTGCTGATAGTATGCATTATCAAAGCCAGTCGCGATCACGGTGATAATTAACTCGTCTTCTAATTCCGGCTTCAAGGTGGCGCCGAATATAATATTAGCATCTGGGCTAACAGCACTCGTGATAATTTCGGCAGCTTCTTGAATTTCCGCCATACTCATATCGTAACCGCCAGTGACATTAAAGAGTACGCCCTTAGCACCATCAATCGACACCTCAATCAGCGGCGATTCAATTGCTTGCTGCGCTGCCTGCGCTGCCCGGCCTTCACCACTAGCCCGGCCGATACCCATTAACGCTGATCCAGCATTACTCATGATGGCCTTGACATCGGCGAAGTCGAGATTAATCAAACCATGCTCAGTTATCAGCTCTGAAATACCCTGCACACCTTGGCGCAGTACATCATCGGCAATCTTGAAAGTCTCAAGCAGTGGCGTTCGACGATCAATAGTTTGCAGCAATCGATCATTCGGGATAGAAATTAGTGTATCAACTTGCCGGCCCAACTGAGCAATCGCCCACTCAGCATTAGCCCGGCGCTTTTCGCCTTCGAAGCTAAACGGCTTGGTAGCCACGCCAACAGTCAGAATACCGAGATCGCGCGCTACTTCAGCTACTACATGACCCGCTCCCGAGCCAGTTCCACCGCCAGCACCAATCGTCACAAACACCATATCGGCTCCCTCTAGCGATTCGCGAATTTCATCAATCGACTCGCGGGCTGCCGCTTCACCAACGGCTGGATCAGCTCCGGCCCCCAAACCATTCGTTGTATTATGGCCCAAGTGAATTTTGACATCGGCTTTTGAATTATGCAAAGCCTGCGCGTCTGTATTCATAGCTATAAACTGGACGCCATTTAGCCCTGCGTCTTTCATACGGTTAACCGCCGAACCGCCGGCGCCGCCGACGCCAACGACTTTGATGCTTGCGAATGTTTGGATTTCGCTCGGTTTTACCTCTGGCATTACAACTCCTTACCCCTTATTCTCTGGATCTTATTTCTAGTATATCACCTATGGCCGAAACCTGTTAAATAGCGAACGGAAAAGCCCGCCTTTACTGCCCGACTTGCTAGAATCAACCGCAGCACTATGATAGCCGTCAGGATTAATATCAACCAGCATTAAGCCAATTGCCGCCGCGAATTCAGGTTTATCAACATTATCGACCACGCCGCCATAACCCTTAGCTTTACCTTTACGAACAGCTACGCCGAGCTGGGCTTTGGCAAATTCAACGATACCTTTCATGTTAGCCGTCCCGCCTGTTAGAACAGCACCGCTCGGCAGGCGTCCGGCACGACCAGCTTTCTTCAATTCTTTGTTAACCGCTTCAAAAATCTCTTCTAACCGCGCCTCAACAATTTCATCGATATCGGCAATATCAAATTCTAGACTCTCGCCATCATGTTTAATCGAAACTTTACTAGATTTGTTGCGGTTAGTAGCCGATGCATGTTTTAGCTTCACTTCTTCAGCTATTTCTGGATCAATTTTCAGTCCAATCGCCAAATCGTTCGTTATATTAATGCCGCCATACGGTACCACGCCAATATATTGCAAATCACCCTCTTCATAGATTGCTACGCCAGTAGTCGCCCCGCCGAGATCGATCACCGCCACGCCATTTTCCATCTGAGAATCGTCTAGTACAGCCTTAGCTGCTGCCATTACCGACGGCACCACGTCATTCGGCCGCACAGTAGCGCCCTCAACCGCCTTTTCGAGATTTACTACATACGGCGCCATCGCCGATACCACATTAGCGCTAATCTCAAGGCGCGTGCCCGTCATGCCTAGCGGGTTCTTAACTCCGCCCTGCCCATCAATCGTGTAACTAAACGGTACGACCTTCAATATTTTGCGGTTAGCTGGTACTTTGCCAGTCGTTGCAACATCTTCTATACGATAAAGATCATCTTCGTTAACTTCGTGGTCAGCCATACCAACGGCAATCATACCGTCAGTACGCGTACTCATAATGTGCGAACCATTTATACTAACAGTCGCATCATTGACTTGGTAGCCGCTCATTCGCTCAGCATCGCCCAAAGCCTTATCAATCGCCTCGGACGGTCCATTCAGGTTCGAGACCGAACCTTTACGCATACCACTGTTCGGGTATTCGCCAACGCCAACGATTGTCGGCGTGCCAGTCGTCGTATCCACATGCCCGACCACGCACCGAATCATCGTAGTTCCGACATCTATACCAACTGCATATCGAGATTGTTCTTGCATATAGGGATATTATAGCATAACCCGTATAGTTATTTACAACTGCGTAATAATTTCAGCGCCGTTTTCGGTAATCAAAACTGTGTGCTCAAAGTGTGCAGCCAAACTACCATCGCGCGTACGAATCGTCCAACCGTCATCTTTATCAGTAACAATTTTCTCGCCGCCCAGCGTCGCCATCGGTTCGATAGCAATCGTATCGCCCGGGTGCAACAGTACGCCAGTGTGTTTGCGGCCGTAGTTCGGCACATCTGGCGGCATATGCATTTTCAAACCGACACCATGCCCAACCAATTCGCGGATAACTCCTAATTTGCCGTCTTTCAAAACTTTTTCAATCGCAGCTGCGATGTCGCCAGTACGAACATCGCCTTTAATCGCATCAATCCCGGCATACAAACTTCTCTCGGTGGTCGTTAACAGGTGTTTGACTGCGCCTTTCGGCTTATCGTCAACCACCATCGTGAAAGCGCTATCCGTCTTCATGTCTTTATAAGTAATCACCAAGTCAAAACTCACCACATCGCCCTTTTGAAAGATATAATCGCTCGCCGGGCTATGCACGATTTCGTCGTTAGTACTGATACAAATAACCCCCGGGAAGTTCACCTCATCTGTTTTGTAAGTAGCCGAAGCGCCATATTCTTTTATCTTGCCGTCAACGAACGCATCAACATCCTTTTCGCTCATACCAGCATGAATATAATCGCGAATGTCTTGGAAAATCTGCGCTAATTTCTTGCCGCCATCGCGCATAGCCTGAATTTGCTCGGGAGTTTTCTCGCCAGTGATTAAACGATCCTGCACGCCTGCAATTCCTCCATGATACGATCGTGAACCTGCCCAACCGTACCTGTTCCGTCCAGATGCGCGATATTAACTCCGTGCTCTGTCAAATAATCAAGAACTGGATACATCTCGTGCCGATAAATCCGTAAGCGCTCATCAATTACCTCGGGCGTATCGTCGATACGGCCACGCACCTTCAGGCGGTGCAGCAACTCAGCACGCGGCACCTCCAAGACAATCACCAACGCAACGTCCCGACCATGCTCAGGACGATGCTCAATCAACCATTTTGCTTGTGCTAATTGCCGCGGATAACCGTCTAGCACTACGCGATCAATATCTTTGGCTCGGTCTAACGCTTCACCGATTAGTTTATTCACCCTTTCTGGATCAACCAAGCCGCCAGTCCGCATCTGCGCAAATAGCTCGGGATCGCGCGTGTCGCGCAGCAGCTGGCCCGCGCTCAACCAGCGCCAGCCATTACGCGCTGCCAACATTTGCCCTTGGACACTTTTACCTGCGCCAGCCGGGCCAAAAAATACAATCATGATACCTTCTTTCTGTTAATTCAACTTTTGTTTTACAATACGAGCAATCGCCGCACCATCCGCCGCGTTGCCAACTTGCTTTTTAACTGCGCCAATAACCTGGCCCATTGCCTGCGGCCCAGTTACGCCAAGTTCGGCTATTTTCGCCTCGATAATCGCCGCCAGCTCAGTTTCATCTAGCTGTTTCGGCAAATATGCCTGCAGAACCTTAATTTCCCGCTCTTCTGGCTCGGCCAAATCTGGACGGTTGTTATCGCGGTAGATTTTAGCCGATTCGTTGCGTTTTTTGACTTCGCGAGCAACGACTTTTTCGATTTCTTCATCGCTCAAGCCTTCATCGCGCTTGCCTAGCTTAACCTCTTCATCCAGAATTGCTGCCGTCAGATTACGCAGCGTCTCGCCAACAAAACGATCGCCGCTAAGTAAAGCGGCTTTCATTTCATCTTTAATTCGCGCCTTCAGCGCCATTGGCTAGCGAACTCCCAAACGCAACTTCTGCGTCTTTTCCGCCTTGCGCATACGGCGAACAATTGCCCTGCTGCGCCGTACTGTTTTGCTAATCGGTTTTTCAAAGCGCATTGACGCTCTGGCTTTCTGCATCACGCCGCTTTGCAAAAGCCGGCGGTTAAAACGGCGAAGAACGTTTTCATTCGCCTCTTTCTCGTCTTTACGTGTAACTCGTACCATATCGTTATGCATTATATCAGATGAGGAATACTTTTGCAAAGCAAAATTTTACCCGGCCAAGTATCAATCCAGCAAAATAATATGCAACAGCCGCCCCTCAACCGTCCGCACCCCCTGCCATTCATTGACAGTTGGCTGGAACCACGCCACCACCTCGTCGCCTGGTTCGCGGAAGAATTCCTCTGGCGCGTTAAATGCCAGCATCTGCAACACTTTACTATTTTTATCACGCAGCGCTAATTTAACGTGTTGCCCGTCCGCGCCCATTCGTCGCATGCTCAAAACTGATGCCCTGGTAATTTTTAGCACTGGTTCGGGATTACCATTGCCAAATGGCTCCATTTTCGCCAGATTTGCCACCAATTCCTCATCAATTTCCGAAAAATCATCAATTTCTACATCAGCTCGCGGCAGCAAATATCGCTCTTGGTTTGTAAGCTGCAGCGAATCATAAAACTCATTAACGCGACGACGAAAATCGCCAATTTTCCCAGTCGCCAGCGTCACGCCCGCCGCTGCTCCGTGTCCGCCGCCTTTGATAATGATATCGTCCACCGCCCGCACGGCATCGGCCGCTGAAAAATCACCAAAACTGCGCGCCGAACCGGTCGCCTCCTCACCGCGCTCGCCAATGATAAACACCGGCTTTTTATATTTCTCCACCAATTTCGACGCCACGATGCCGATGACGCCATGATTCCAGCCGCTGCTACTGACCACCAACACCCGGTCATCAGCCAACTCCTCAGCCTGCACACACGCTTCTTCAAAAATCGCGTCCTGAATACCACGCCGCTTGGTGTTCAATTCTTCTAGCTTTTCACTCGCCGCTAGCGCCTCCATACCATTACACGCTACCAGCATATCCAGCGCGTGCTGTGCTGTCTCCAACCGCCCCGCTGCATTCATTCGCGGACCCAAACCAAACCCCAAATGCCTGGCATTGACCTGCTCTGGTTCAATACCTGCCACTGCCATCAACGCTTTCAGTCCTGGGCGTTGTTGTTTCTTCAACACTTCTAAGCCCCAATAGACGTTCGCCCGATTTTCATCCGCCAACGTCACAATATCGCACACCGTCCCTAGCGCCACCAAATCGAGCAGCCACTTTTCATAGCCATCAGGTAAGCCGTCCAGTTCAGTCTGCAGTGCCTGTACTAGTTTAAACGCCACGCCCGCACCACACAAATCGCGGAATGGGTATGTATGGCCCGAAAATTTCGGATTCACCGCTGCCACGCTCGGCGGCGGCGTTTCAGCCACATTATGATGATCCGTCACCACAGTATCAATCCCCAAGCTAGCGGCATACGCAATCTCCGCATAGCACAAACTACCGGTATCCACCGTCACGATCAAATCCGCGCCCATGTCGCGCACCTTGTCCACCGCACCCATAGTCATACCATAGCCCTCGACAAACCGGTTCGGGATGAAAGCGTCGACACCCTCAAAACCAAACTTACCAAAGGCATCCAGCAGCAGCGCCGTAGCACTCAGCCCATCAATATCATAATCACCATAAATGACGATTTTTTCGCCCTGCTGCCGCGCCTGTTTCAACCGCGCCACTGCCTTTTTCATGTCCGGCAGCAAAAACGGATCATGTTTCACCGCCATATAATCTGGCTGCAAAAAAGCCTGGCGCGCTGCCCGCGTCGTCAGACCGCGCGCCGTCAAAATCTGCTCGAATAAGGTCATCTACTAATCTCGGAAGTTGTACGTTTCGGCCGATTGCTATTAGCGTGCTGCTGCGACTTAATGACAATACTTTGCAATTCTTTGAAAATCGGGAATTGTTTATTAGTCGAGTAAATCCGTGTATTACCCTGCTTTTCGGCATGCAAAAAACCGACCTTTTCCAGCCGGCGCAATTCGCGCTGGATGTTGCCGGGGTCTTCCTTGATCAGCTTGGCCAAACCGCGGACATGCGTCCGAAAATCTGGATATTTGGCATAGACGACAACTATCTTACGACGCACCCGCGAGGTAATGAACACATCAAGCATCTAGCCAAGCCCCTTTCTTCCAGTTTAGTTTGTTCTGTTGCTTTTTATTCTACATTCTTTTCATAACCAATTCAAGACCATTTATCGCCAATTCAATATGATTTGGCTAATCTTATCAATTGATTGCTGTAGTGTTGGCACATTGTTATCTTCATAATAATGATCAACTCCCAAGAAATTCTCTTTAACATCCAGCAAATGTAGCTCATCAGCAGTAATGTGCAGCCGATCAACCACTGCCACCGACGCCACTGGCGATGCTACGACCAACCTCAGAATCCTAATCGGCTTCAAGAAGTCTAAAGCCACTCCAACGCTAGCAGTATTAGCAAAGCCATCCGATACCAGCACCACCACGCGATCTTTCAGCATATCTTTATCGACTGTACCGCCATCGCCGATCAAGCGATTGAGACTACTATATGTTTCGCGTCTCTTCTCGGCCAAATAGCCATGAAATTCACTTGTATACTCATCAATCTCGCCTGCCGAAAACTCATCATTATATGTGAAATCGCCAGTTTGCGACACCGCTCCAAAATTCATTCCTTCGCCTGGTATCTCGATATCCTGCGATACCAACAACATCAACACGCAGTGCAGTTGCGCCGCAATTTGCTCGCCCACCACTACGCCGCCGTTGCTTAGCGCTACCACAGCGCAGTTTTCGTAGCGATATTTGGCTACCAATTGATCAGCCAAAATCTTTCCTGCTTGCGATCTACTCTCGAAATACATATGCTTATAGTAGCGTGTTAAATTGCCGTAGACAAGGTATAATTAGGCGATGCATTATTATGAAGTAGCGCCCACCAAAATCGTTAAAGCCGACGCTTGCGTATTCACTTACAGCAGCCAGCAACCTCTGGCTATCGGCGCTGTTGTCATTATATCAATCGGTCAGCAATTGCTCACCGGTATAGTTGTAAAAAAAACAACTAAACCTGATTTTGCTACAAAAGAAATTACAACAATCCTCGATCTGCCCCCGTTACCACACCCATTGTTGCAAACTGCACAATGGATGAGTAATTACTACATCGCTCATCTGGCATTAGTTTTACAAACCATCTTGCCAAGCGGCCTCACCAAGAAACGCCGCACTCTAAGCTCAAATAGCACTGCAGCAACACGAAGAGATAGAACACATTTTGTACTCAACAAAGACCAGTCGGCCGCCATTGACAATCTGCTAAACGCCAAAAGCGGCACCGTTATTCTGCACGGCGTCACTGGCAGCGGCAAAACCGCCGTCTACATAGAATACGCCAAGAGGCTGATTGCTACTGGCAAATCTGTCATCGTAATTGTTCCAGAGATTGCCTTAACCGCCCAGCTAATCGCCGAATTTCAGCACTCTTTTCCTAATCTCATCACCACGCATTCGCAACAAACCGAAGCCCAGCGCCACCACGCTTGGCTGCAAGCACTCAATGCTACCCAGCCAAATGTCGTTATCGGGCCGCGCTCGGCCTTGTTTATGCCGTTTAGCAACATCGGTGCGATCATTATCGACGAAGCTCACGAACCAGCGCTCAAACAAGACCAAACACCGCGCTACTCCGCCTTGCGGACAGCCGCTATTCTAGCCCGGTATCACCATGCCACTGTAGTACAAGGCTCAGCCACGCCGCTGATCAGCGAATATTACCTCGCTGCCAAAACTGGCCGGCCCATCATCAATTTACCAGCCCGCGCCAACCCAAACATCATCACTCCCTCTATAAACGTTGTAGATATGACATCGAAAAACGGCTTTTTGCGCCACCGTTTTCTGTCCGACTTATTAATAAATACTATTAATCAGAATCTCGAAAACAACAAACAAACGCTGATCTACCACAATCGCCGCGGCACCGCCAGCACCACTCTTTGTCAGAATTGCGGCTGGAGCGCTTTATGCCCGCGCTGCTTTATTCCAATGACTTTGCACGCCGACCGGCACGCGCTAATTTGCCACATTTGCGGATACCGCGAACGCGTGCCCACCGCCTGTCCTGATTGCGGCAGCACTGATATTGTCCACAAAGGCATCGGCACCAAACTGATTGAGAGCGAGCTGCAAAAGCTTTTTCCGCAGGCCGCCATCGCCCGCTTCGACGGCGATATTACCAGCAAAAATAGCCTCAATCAGCGCTATCAAGAACTCTACGACGGACATATCAATATTATCATTGGCACCCAAGTTGTCGCCAAAGGCCTCGACCTGCCCCGCCTGGCCACAGTCGGTATTATTCAAGCTGACGCCGGCCTAGCACTGCCTGATTTCACTACGCGCGAACGCACTTTCCAGCTGCTCGCCCAAGTCATCGGCCGAGTCGGCCGCAACGACCAGCCGACATCAATTATCGTTCAAACTTATCAGCCGCAAAACCCAACCATTGTCCAAGGCATCCGCCAAGATTACACCAGCTTCTACGCCAGCGAACTAGCCGAACGCCGCCGCAGCGGCTTTCCGCCGTTTGTTTACCTCCTCAAATTAACCTGCATTTACAAAACCGAAGCCACCGCCATCCGCAATTCCCAAAAATTCGCCGCCAAACTCCGCAGCGAGCACCCCGATACTACATTCTTTGGGCCGACGCCAGCCTTCTACGAGCGTATTCGCGACACCTACCGCTGGCAAATTGTCGTCAAGTCAACTAACCGCGCCAAACTGCTCGCCATCGCCAGCCAATTACCCCGAACACACTGGCAATACGACATCGACCCGGCAAATCTGTTATAATATAAAGTTGTGAAGAAAGAAGCTATCATTACCCTGCCAAATCCGCACCTGCGCCAGAAATCGCAGCGAGTTCATGTCGTCTCCGACGAAACCCGCCAGCTTATCAAGGATATGACTGATGCCAGTATCGACTGGGAGAATTCCCGTCCGCACGAAATTAGCGCTGCCCTGGCTGCCGTGCAGATTGACCGCCTCGAGCGCGTCGTTATCGTTCGCGCCGATTTCGAAGACAAAGACAACCAAGAATTTATCCCGCTAATCAATCCAGAAATCGTCAAGTACGAAGGCGAAATTACCTACGATTACGAAGGCTGCCTCAGCGTCAAGGATTTTTACGGCAAAGTTCCCCGCTACAGCAAAATCCGCGTTAAAGCCATCAATATTGACGGCGACGAAATCCGCATCAAGGCCAACGGCTTTCTGGCACGCGTCTTGCAGCACGAAATCGACCACTGCAACGGCATCGTTTTTGTCGACCACATTCGCGACGATCACCAGGCTTTTTACCGCTTAAACGACGAAGGCGAGCTAGATCCGCTCGACTACGAAAGATATGTCAAAGACAATGCCGACCTCTGGGATTAGCCGCCAGCCAATAGTATTCTTCGGTACCGAAGACTTTAGCTTATATAGCCTGCGCGCGCTCGTTGAAGCTGGTTTTAATATCGTGGCCGTCATCACCAAGCCAGACTCCCGCCGCGGCCGCAGCAACAAGCTTATCCAGCCTGCCGTCAAACAATTCGCTAGCCAGCACCACATTCCAGTCTGGCAGCCAAACCGACTAAAAGATATCATAAGTGATATAAAAAATATTACGCCACAGCCAACTGGCGTCTTGGTTAGCTACGGCAAGATTATCCCGCAAACAATCATCAACCTATTTCATCCTGGCATCATCAACGTTCATCCGTCGCTGCTGCCAAAATATCGCGGCCCGTCGCCCATCGAATCAGCTATCGCTAACAGAGATAAAATCACCGGTGTAACCATCATGCAGTTAGAACAAGCGATGGATGCCGGCCCGATATACCACCAAGAAACTTACCCGCTAGACTTTACCGAAACCCAGCCCGAGCTTTATCAAACCCTCGGCCAGCTCGGTGCGCAATTATTAACGCAGAAGTTGCCTGACATCATAAACGGTATACTGCAGCCAACACCGCAAGACAATAGCCGCGCTACCTATTGCTCGCTACTCAGCAAAGACGACAGCCGCCTCGATCCGCAACAGTTAACCGCAGACCAAATAGAGGCCAAAATCCGCGCCCACCTGACTTATCCGCGTTCGCGCCTAAAAATCGGCCAATACGATCTGATCATCACCAAAGCCCGCGCCACCTCTACTCCAGAAACACCGCTTGACATCAAATGCGCCGACGGCACCTACCTAGCAATTGACGAGCTAATCGCTCCGAGCGGCAAAACTATCAGCGCCGAGGCTTTCTTGCGCGGCCACCCGCTACAAAGATAGTCGCAACCATCAACCGCGACAATTACAATCGCAAGCAAGCACCTAAATCCGCAACCGCGGCCGTAGTCTATGCTCCCGCGTCGCCTAGAAGAATCATATCGCGATTCGCGATGACTTCTCCCTTGAGAGCCTTGACCGTCTGCATCACCACCTCGCGGTAATTCGGACGATGCTGGCCCAACCACTTCAGCGATGCGTACTCTGCTAGTATCGCATTTTGCGGCACGTTGGCTGGCGCATTAGCTTTCAATTGTACATAAATCTGATCATTTTCGAAATCCGGCGCGTTAGCATCCAGCCAGGACGTCACCCGCACCATATCGCGATCCATAAAGCTCTCAAACTCTGCCAGCTGTATCTCGCTCAAACCCTCGCTAAGCTGCAAACCAACACGCAGCTCTAGCTGCTCGCGAAAGTGGTCGAGAAACAGTTTTTTCTGGTCGTCTGGCAAGCTGCCCAGACCCACCTCTTCGAGAAACTTATCGTCTAATTGAAACATTTCACCCCCTCTTGCCTATGCATTTAGTATACCGATTATAGCGCTGCTACGCAATACCGAGCTGCTCATTGACAGCGCGGCGCATATCGGCCAATTCTTCGACGTATTCATTCATGACTTCTTGCATGATTTTGCCGTAATCTGGCACAGCATAACGCATCCACAGCGCAGACGCGTAGAAACTCATCGCATCTTCGTCAGTTTCGAACAATTCGCGGATAGCCTGGTAATCCTGGCGGCTAGCATAATCGCCGTGAAACTCAGCCAGCCAGCGCCGCGTCCGATCTGGATTACTGTTGACGTCTTCGAACTCCAATGACTCCTCTTTGGAAAGCCGCGCCAACAGCTGCTCGGACGCCCGCTTATTTAGATCCTTAGACATTTCGCGGCGATACTGTTCTTTTCTCTCTTCCGACAGCATCGCGACATTATAGCCAGCAGCTGCCAACACATTATCATCAATATTAAACATTCGCACACCCTTTCTTTTTCATTGTTATTTCATTTATGCCGCCAGGCCATAGTTGTCCTTCATATATTTAGCCAGAGTCTCCAGAACTGTTGCTGTATCGCTATTGCCATCTATCGACAGCCATTGGGTATCGCCGTAGCCATGCCACTGGATATTGTGGCCGTCCCGCGCTGCAGCATCAGCTAATTCGTACAATTTAGATATAGCATTATTCTCGCCAAACTGATCAACCGCCCAATCCCACGGATATTCCCAGTTGCTAAACGAACCTGAGTTATCAATGTTGCCAGCAGCAGCTCGTTCAAGCCTATTATTAAGCTCGTCTATTCGTCGGTTTAGCTCATCAATTTTACCTTGGTACTCCCGTTCTGCGGCGGCAGCAGCAGTATCCTCTCTATGGATAAATTCGTGAACATTTCTTTTAGCGCTATCCACGGCCTGGCCTACCGGCGTATGGTCGTGGAGCTGCTGACCCACCCAGCGACCTCCCAGACCGCCGACAGCACCGCCAGCGACCCTGCCGATACCTAGAGCTACCTTATGCTTGCCGATACGTTCGTCTGTCTCTTTCGAGAGCCTATCGCCAGCAGCATAGCTATCCTTGCGGGAAAGCTTCAACATCTTGTCGGCCATAAACTCTTGGCTGCGTTTCTTGCCCTCGGCTTTTTCTTTTATCCTAGCAAACTTATCATCATCCACCAGCTGGCGCGAACCATTTTGCCCGCCGAGACCTTGTCTGATAGCATCCAAACGGACGCCGCGCCTAATCATCCGATCGCCAACTGCCGCAGCAACTATACTGACACCTACCGAGATAGGCCACGTCACGCCGAACAGTCCAGTCAGCGCGCCAACAGCTGCACCCTTAACCAAACCGTGGCCAACTCCGACAGCCGCCGCCTTCAGGCTATTTTTGGTAGATTTTTCCATACCAATCCAGCTGCCGATCTTAGCCAAAATGCGATTGCGCAACTTGTCGCTTTCGCTCCTTAGGATTTCGTCTTTGCGTTCTTGTAATCGCTGGCCGAATATCTTGCGCTGCTCATCAAACATCTCGTCCGACATTTGCTGCGCGATCTCGTCGTCCGTTCCCTGGTACTCGCCGTTCTGGCGCTTCGTTTCGACCTTTTGGCGCAAATAGGCCAAGACCTCTTTTTTCAAGGCTTTACCGGCCTCATCCAGCGCCTCGCGGCGCTTTTCGCGCTTGCGGTTCTTGCCAGGCCCGCCGACCCAATGCATGATACTAAAGCGGAAGCCGCCGTCAGCTCTTTTGGACTCTTCCTTGGCCAAAAGTCTAGCGTATTCATCAAGTTTTGCAGCATACGGAGCGTCTAGCTCTTTATCGATTTCTGCGAGCCGCTTCTGTAGATCTTCTTTCTCCTGCTCTAGGGTTTTAGGCTGGCCAGCATTATGATCTGGGGTTCGAGGGGCTGGACGTCCAGGCCGGCCGCGCCCCGGGCCGCCTGGGCTGCTCGGAGGAACAGGCGAAGCGGGAGGCGGAGTACCTGGACGACCTGGGCCGCCTGGAGTACCGCCTGGTTGCGGCGATGGTCGGGTTTGACGCGCGCCTCTAGTACTTGATGTTGGCTGAGGAGCCGGAGGAGGAGCAGCTCTGGTCGCTGAGGTCTCCGAACCTGAAGTCATGCGTTTAACCAAATCTGCAAGCTCCAACCCTAGTCTTTTTATCTCAGCTTGATCACCACCGTTAATAGCTAAAGCCAATATCTCATTAAGTAGTTCGTCTTTTCTAGCTAGCATCTGTTGCAGTCCTTCGCCTCCAGTGCCAGCATTGCTATCTGGGGTTGGAGGAGCAGTTCTAGCATCCGGAGAAACTTTAGGGCCGCCAGCATTGCTATCTGGGGTTGGAGGAGCAGTTGGTGGGCTATAAGGGTAGATGGCTGTTGGTCCAGGAGCAAATTTATCAGGAGTACGAGTAGGCATTCCGATAGAGGCAGCAAGTTTAGCAGCATCTTTAGCAGCTTTAGCAGCAGCGTCTCTCCTACTAGATACTATGTCTTTAGCCCTAGACGCCAGATCGTCTAGTATAGATCTATATCCTTCTGCTTGATCAGAAGATTGCGGATCCGTGACTGCACTACGCATGCGCTCTGTTTGTTCCCAAACCTCCCCTATACGTGGATTATTTTCGACCTCTTCATCGCTGGGTCTATATTCTCTATCCTCAGCGAGTTGAGTAAAAATATAGTCAACGGTATTAAAATCTATAATTGCATGATCAACAACACCACCATAGGTAGACTCTGTTATACCGCCTATAGTTGACGCTAGACCACCAATAAACTCGTCTCTATCTAAGATTCTCTCTTTTTCACGTTCTAGGTTTTCTTTATCAGGCTTATGGTGTTCTGGATCTCTGCTCATTATTGTTTCTTCCGTTTTTAATTTTTCGTACAATAATCCCTTTTATTGTAGCTCTTTTCTATAGCAAGCACAAGCATAATTCTTATATTTCCTCAAAATATAGTAGATTACACATATAGTAACACAAAATGCTTGACATATCAACTATTTTATGATAGCATGATAAGTAATCAGCTCAGCACGAGGTGGAAGTCGCGCGATGCCCTAAACGGGAAGTTGAGGTATTTTGACAATTTGATATGCAATTAGCATCAATTCATGCTATTTCTATACGCTGCCGCAGTTTTGTGCGTCGAGCGCAGCACATTCCTTGCGATTCTCGCCAGGAGCGTGCTGCGCTAGAAGCATTGTCGAGCGATTGGCTCCGAAGCTCGCGCAGTATTAGTAATGATTGATTGAGTAAGAAAATTAGGAAGTTAGAGGCAACAGGATTTTGACAGCAGCAGCGACTAGCCGATAAAAGCAAATCGTCGGTTAATCGCCGCTGCTGTCATACTCTTCTTATGACGGCAAGCGGGGTTTTGTCCACCGAGGGCGTACATGCGCCCTCATAAGCTCAGGAAGGAGCCCATTTTGTCCGCCACCAGCTCGCCGCCGGCCGGCCGGCGCGTCGTAGAGACGCGTGAGGCGTTTCGAGTCCTGGGGGAGTGGGCTGACACCCACTCCCAGGATTCGAAACACGAAACCGTTGTCTCCGAGCTTGAAAAGCTCGGAGACAAGTCTGTGTGGGACGACCCGTCCCGCGCGAATGAGGTCGCAGGGCGTCTCAATACCCTGCTGACCTTGATTAATTCTAACGTCAGGACCGCTGCAGCGGTCCTGACACCAGCCACCCCGCCGGCGCAGACCACCACCCCGTCGGCCCAGCCGGCTCCGAACGTCGGCATCATCGCCGGTGTCGCCGCCGGTATCGCCGCAGTCGGCTGCATCATCGCCGGTGTTGGCGCCGTCGCTGGTATTGGCGCCGTCGGCGCCGCTAGCGCCGGCGTCGCCGTCGGCATCATCGCCGGTGTCGCCGTGCGCGCCGCCATGCGTGGCGGCGCTGTCGCTGGTATCATTGTCGGCGTTGTCGGCGTTGTCGGCGTCGCTGCCGGCATCATCGCCGGCGTCGCCGGCGTCGCCGTCGGCATCGTTGTCGGCGTCGGCGTCGGCCTCATCGCCGGCGTTGGCGTCTTTGTCGGCGTTGATAGCGCAGCTCGCGCCATCATCGCCGACCGGGGGGCCCCGCCCCCCCCCGGCGGCCCCCCCCGCACCCCCCCCCCCCCCCCCCCCCCCGGCGGGGGGGGGTTCCGGGGGGGTTGCCCGGCGTGCTCGCGGGGCGGCGCCGGTGCGCGAGCCTCCCGCCGTCTCAGGAGAGCAGGACTTCCAGGACGTTCGGCGCGGAGAAGCGGCGC
>JABCOL020000023.1 GCA_013333625.2 Candidatus Saccharimonadota bacterium
CTTCTGAATCGTTACTAGTGCCGACAATTTGCACTTTCGGCTCGACAATAATCTGAGTAAGCAGCCACCCCAAACCAGCAATTAACACTAATGCGCTAATCAACGCTAAGCGGATAGAGCGGCGTTTGCGCTTTAGATTGTGCGCCTGCACGCGCGGTGATTGCAAGCTAGCCGATTGTTCATTAGGGCTAGGCACCGAGGAAATGAGGCTGCCAGTCAAGGTACGATTACGCCGAAATAGTGTTCCCGCACTAGGCGAGCTATCATCAACCACAGCACGGCGCCGCACAGGCTGTGCGGCGCGACGTGATTTAGATTTTTTCGATCTCATACCAAACATGCTTGTGGTATTAATTATATCATTTTGCAGCGCTATCAGGGTTTGTTCGGCGGCTATTAGCAGCATCTAGAATCATATCAGCCATATCTTTAGCAGCACCAGGGTGCGCAAACGACAGAAAAGCCTGCCCCATTCGCCGTGCTTCTGCGGGATCGTCAATAACGTTTTTTATCTCGTCGACGAGCAACTGCGGCGTTTTTTCCATTTGCATTTCGTCGATGACTTTGACAGCGCCTTTGTCTTCATACACCTTAGCATTTTTAATTTGATGACCGCCAGTCAAAAAGCCGTTCGGCACCAGAATCGTTGGCTTAGCCAGCGCTGCCAACTCGAGAATTGTAGTCGCGCCAGCTCGTGCTACCACAACATCAGCCGCACCAAGCATATCAATCATACCGTCGCTAACGAAATCGTGAACTTTAACTTGATCTGTATCCTCTGGCAATCGCCGCCGAATCTCGGCATACTGGCCAGTACCAGTTATTAAAATTACGCTAGTGAACTGTGTAAGTTCGCTAATAGTATCTGCCACAGCATTATTCAACCGTTCCGCGCCCAAACCGCCGCCAGTAACCAGCACTAACGGCCTGTTACTTGGAAATCCTAGTTTTTCCTTAACCACGCGGCGCTGCTGCTCGCTGTACGGTTTGAATCCCTCGCGGATCGGTACACCAACGTAACGGCTAATTGCCTTAGGGTAAGGATAATATTCTAGCGGAGCGCCAGTGCCAATGCGATCAGCCCAACGTGCCAATACACGATTAGTTAGTCCCGGATGAGCGTCTGAGTCGTGAATTACCAGTGGAATGCGCAGCACATGTGCCGCCAAGCCAACCGGCATGCAAACGTAGCCTCCTTTTGTGAATATCACGTCTGGACGCCAGGCGATTAGTTTCACTAGGCTCTGAACAAAACCCACGCACACCTTTAGCGCATCAACAAAATTTGGCCACACAATCGTCCGTAAGCGTAACAGCTGACGCACAACGCTAAGATTATGATAGCGGCGTAATTTACCGCTAGCAATGACATCTACGCGCACCGAGTTATCAAAGCTAGCCATAACATTGCGCGCTTGCTTGCTAAATTTGCGGTCAACCCAAAACCGCAGTTCTGCATCTGGCTGCTGTTTTTTAACTTCTCGCAACACGGCGACGGCTGGAGTAACGTGACCCCCCGAGCCGCCGCCTACGGCTAATATCCGCATCTTGGCCTCCTATATCTATTGGTTTATGTGCAGTATATCGCGATAACTGGAAAACAATCCCCAAAGCCGCGCCCGAAAACAGCATACTACTACCGCCAGCACTCAAGAACGGCAACGTTATACCTGTTAACGGCGCTAAATGAATCATTGATGCAATATTCATGAAGAAGTGCGCAAATAACCAGCCAAAAATACCCGCCACTACCAATCGCCTGGTCATATCTGGCGAGTATTCAGCAACTCGCAAAACCCGCAGCAACAAAGCTGCAAACAGCACTACTACCAACACCGTCCCGGCAAAACCAAAAATCTCGCCAATTACAGCAAAAATCGAATCGTTAATTGCCTCTGGCAAGTAGCCTGTCGATTGAATACTCTTGCCGATACCGCGGCCAGTTAACCCGCCTGTCCCCAACGCAATCATTGCGTTTTTGATATGATAATCGTTATCGTCTTGCGAAGCTGATTTACTCGCTCCAAAAAACGTCGTAATCCGTTCCAACCGGTGCGGCGCCGTTACTGCCGTGAGTCCCAAAAACAGCAAGCCCACTAGTGCAATTTGCATCAGAGTTTTCATTCTTATCGTACTCACCATAAATATCGACGCCGCAGCCGCTGCTATCGCCACCCCCGAGCCCATATCTTTTTGCAACACTACGACAATAAATAACAAAAAGCCGACCAGCGCCGCCGCTGGATAGACCGTTTCTTTCAAGTCGTTTATCTTACCCTCTTGGTAGCGTTTACCTAAAAACACCGCCATATACAAAGTCATTGCTAATTTTAGCAGCTCGGACGGCTGAAAATTAACTGGTCCCAAGTGAAACCAGCGATAAGCGCCTAGTGTATTTTGCGCTATTGCATCAATATGCAGAATATTTCCAATCAAAAAAAGCAAAAACGATAAGCCAATTCCAATCATCATTAACTGAAAAATATACTTCTTGAGATAATCAAACGGTACTAATACTAGCAGTACAAAACCACTAACTGCCAGGCTAATACCCATAAGCTGTTTGAAAAAGAAATATGTACTAGAATAATCGCTGCCATAAGCACTATTCTGCAAATTAGCATACTGCGGCCCGACCGAATAAACAATTATCATTCCTACCAGCATCAACAACGCCGCACATAGCACCAACCAATAATCAGGCCGGTGTTTACGCTGGATTTTGCCATCGGTAAATTGTACGTACCTGTCGCGGTGCCGAGCGCCAATCACGGAGCAATATGCCCCCCGGTCATCGCCATCGCCATCCCCACAAACGCCGCCACGCCAGCAATCACCCAAAAACGCATCGTCACTTTAGCCTCTGGCCAGCCTGATGCCTCCAGATGATGATGAATCGGCGCCGACAGAAATATCTTGCAATGGAATAATTTCTTGCTGGTCATCTGCAACAAGCTAGACCCAGCCTCGACCACGAACAATATGCCGATAATCGGCAGCAAAAACAGCGTGTTGGTCATCATCGCTACCACGCCCAAGCTCGTCCCAAAAGCAAAGCTGCCAACGTCGCCCATAAAGAACCGCGCTGGAAAGATATTGAACCACAGATAACTCAGCAACGCACCGACCACCGTGAAGCAGAACGCCGCCAACTTTAAATGGCCCTGCAGTAGCGCAATCACACCAAATGCTGAAAACGACATTACCAGCAAACCGCCCGCCAAGCCGTCCAGGCCGTCGCTTATATTGACCGCGTTACCCGTCGCTACCACCGCAAACACAAACAATCCGACAATCCACGCGCCCATTTGCCAATCGCCAACGTATGGGATATGCACCGACGAGTAGCCGAGCTTACAGAAGAAAAACCAGCCCAGCACCAGCCCGACGCCGATAATCATGGCAAATTTCACCCAGCTACGCAAGCCAGCATCCTTGCGGTTAGAGCCAAAAACATTCAAAATATCATCAATCAAACCAATTGCCGCGCCGCCAACTAACGCAGCCAATGGCAGCCAAGTTTGCGCTCGATCCAGATTAAAGGCCAGCGTCACCGCCATAATCGCCACTACGGCAATTATTCCCGCCATAGTCGGAATATGCCGCTCGATTTTCTTCTTATGTAATAAGTTAAAAATCTTGAGTTTTTCGCCAGTTACCGCTGCTGTACGCTGTGTTTTCCAGAATTTATATTTGTAAGCAAAATATGTATATACTGGCGTTAGCAGCATCGCCAGTAGAAACGCCATCAAGCTCATTAGAAAAACCGAGTTCAATTCGTTTCCAAAAGTTACAATCGACATATTACCATTATACTCCCTACCCTACTCTCTCGGGGCTAATTTTAAGTATTTTATCATCCAGTTGGATATCTCGTTGAAAATAGGCTTGGCATCCGAGCCGCCGCCCATACCGCGGCCGTCTGCCGCTATCTCTACCATGATAACGTAACGCGGGATTTTACCGTATTCGCCGCCAAAACCCAGATAGGTACCAATCGTCTCGTTATCATCGTACTTGCCGTTAACAATCACCTGCGAAGTACCAGTCTTGCCGCCGACTAGCCAGCGTTCCGAGTCGTCATGCGGCTTATATGTCGCATAATGAGCCTGATGCACCATTTCGCGCACTGTCTGCGACGAAGCTTCGCTGATAGCACGAGCGCTGGTCTTCGCCGCCGTAACTTCGAACTTGCCGCCATCACCCATCGTGCCGTTAATAATCGTTGGCGCGTGATATACGCCGCCATTAACTACCGAACAAAAACCGCTCGCCACCTGCAGCATTGTCACATTCATACCCTGGCCAAACACCATATTACTGTAACGCACAGCATTACCTTCTTGCTGTGCTGGCGAGATAACTGTGCCGCCCGCCTCATTCGCTAGCTCAATGCCAGTCAGCTGCCCCAGCCGGAAACGATTATAAAAGTAATCATAAATCGTATCGCGAGCGCCGCGAGTAATATAAGAACCATTTCCCAGCCGCTGCGCAATCGTTACCATACCAGTATTCAGCGACCAGTTCAGCGCTGTCTGCATAGTAATGTCGCCATTCAAGAAGCTATTTTTAGAAGCGTTATTGATCGTGATATCTTCAACCTTGATTTTACCAGTATTGTTGTAAGTACTCTGCGGCGAGATAACACCCTTGTCGATTCCGGTCGCTACCGTGAAAGTCTTGACATCAGAGCCCGCTTCGTACGGATGCGAAATCGTATCGTTGTTAAATACCGACACATCAGAAGTATTGATATTCGATGGATCGTATGTCGGCATATTAGCCATTGCCAGCACTTTACCAGTACTTGGCTCCATGACGATAGCGCTTGCTCTGGTGGCTTTACTACGCTTAGCGCCAGCCTCTAGCGCTGATTCGACTTGTGTCTGGATATTACGATCAATCGTCAAAACAATACTCTGGCCATTTACTGCCGGCTGGCGGACATTCTTATCGCCAATTGTTAGCGGTACGTCGCGAGCATCCGTCACCGTTTTGAGCATGCCATCGCGCCCTGATAGAGTTTGGTTATTAGCTTGCTCGAAACCATATACTCCCTTACCCTCGTGATTAACAAAACCCAAAACCTGGCTAGCCAATCGTCCTTCGGGATAAACTCGGCGCGTTCCAACTTCGAAGCCAATACCTGCTAGCTTTTTCTTCTTGATTAATTCAGCCTGAGTCCGCGTGATATACTTCGTCAAAATTTGGTAGCGGCTAGGTTTTTTATCAATCAACTTCACGAAGCCATCAACTACGTTGCCGCCAGCGACGCTATTCAGCGTATCTACCACCGCCTGCTTATCAGATACTTGTGTTGGATCAGCCCAAACTTTATAGACTGTCTCGTTCATCACTAGCGGCTTCGGGTCGCTGCCGTCCATAGCATAAATCTCGCCGCGCTGCGCTTTGAGTGTGAACTTCTTAATCTGTTCATTATCAGCCTGCGTTACATAGTAATCATGCCGCACTACCTGCACCACGAAAAGCTGCACTACAAAAATGGCCGAGACGACCAACACTATACTAAACAAAAAGCCAACTCTCGAGCGTCGAATAAAACGAGTTGGCGATACACTCATTATTTTAAACTCCTATTTGCTTACATACTGAGTATCAGCCGGGGTAGCCATCCTTTGAGCAACACTGCTGTCTTTAACCGATTGCAGAGCTGTCAGGCGAGCATTCTCAACCGCCAGATCACTCTTCTGTTCGGTCAACGTCGAAATTTTATTGCTGACGTCATTTGACTCATAATCATAGCCCGAAACACTCCCCGCTTGTGTTAAGTATAACAGACCTAGCAGCGTCAAGAGAAGTGCAATAATAATCGCATTAGAAATCGGGCCGAGTTTGATAGCCGATGCAAAAGCAACTGTATTGCGGTTGCGCCCATAATTACCTTGGCGCCGGCTATTAAATTGTGTAGTTCGTGAATATGACATGTGGTGGATTCGTTTTTGTTATTTATTTTGACACTCAAAAGCCAGAGGAACGTTAGGAGAAAAACGAAAATTACGCTCCTCTGCCCTATAGAGTTGTGTTATTTTTGCCTAAGCGGCGCGGCGCACGACAGTGATGTCATGCTGAACGTCGGCTTGGACTTGTACTTGGATGCGGCGAGTCATGCTACATCTTCCTTTCTGTTTTTATATTTTCACAGCGACACGAAGCTTAGCACTTCGCGAGCGCGGATTGTGAACATCTTTAGTGGCTCCATCGACAGGATGCTTCGTAATGATACGAAGCTCTGCCTCGTAGCCGTTTTTGACCTGTTCGGTAAAGTATCGCTTAACGATACGATCCTCCAGGCTATGAAAGCTAATTACACCGACTCGCCCGCCCTGCGACAACAGCTCGGGTAATAATGGCATAATTGCTCGTACTTGCTCAAGCTCATCGTTTACAAAAATCCGAATCGCCTGAAAAGTACGTGTCGCCGGATGCGTTCGCTGGCGCCGTCCGACGTGCGCCCTCAAGATAGCCGATGCTAAATCTTCAGTTGTCGCCAGCGGTCTAGCCTTAATAATCGCAGCAGCATAACGCCGCGCAATATTTGGCCGCTCTTCGCCGTAATCGCGAATAATCCGCTCCAGCTCGCCCTGCGAATAGGTGTTAACCACCTGCTCTGCAGTTAAAGCTTGCCGCCGATCCATCCGCATATCCAGCGGACCACGATGCGAAAATGAAAATCCTCGCTCAGCCCTATCAAGCTGTGGTGACGACACCCCCAAATCAATCAATATCATATCAAACTGTTTACCTGCAGCAATTAACTGCCGGGCAGCGCTGACAAAATCAGCGTGTATTAGCTCTGCCCCTTTGCCGACAAATGCCGCTAGGTTTGCTTGTGCAAATTCATCGCGGTCAACCAAAGTCATTCCGCGATAATTATGCGTTCGTTCGACAATGGCGTCCGCGTGCCCGCCGTATCCAGCCGTCAGGTCGAGATAACTCTCGCCATCTTTAGGATTAAGCAGCCGCACAACGTCATTAAGTAATACTGGAACATGAAGTGGTGGATGTTCTTTAATACTCATTCCCCCATCATACCATATGGTCTGGCGAGGGACTCGAGATCACCAATCTGATAGCGAGCTGTTTGTTTTCGCATAGGTGGTGTTTGTTTTAGTTTAGTCAAGTATGCTTAAAATCAAGAGCTGTCAAACAACTCATATCGTATTTAGCATACCTTTGAGAGACTTGTGTGTGAGGTGGAGTTTTTGGGAGGTGTTGTGTTAGAGGAAAGAACTTTCGACAATTTTAGCGTGGGTCGATATTCCACTGCTCACTATCAGGTTGTTGATCTCGAGGATGTCCAACTTCGAATTGTAAAAGTGCCACAAACTATACGGCTAAGCGCCTAAAGACAGCGTCGCCCGCGATACATAAGCATCAGGTACGCAAACCAAGACGCCCGACCTACCGTACATAGATTGGCTAACAGCTGCGTCGGTCATAACTACCCTACTTTCTTTGTTATTTTTACGCGGTGGTGTTTGTTTTGACTCGAGATTTCATCTCTTGCCTTGCCACTGGCTTTATCATACAACGTTTCATCATGCTTGTGCAATACTTTTTTTACTAAAAATGATAACTTCTTTACTTTTCCACAAAAACGTGGAAAACTATAGTGTTTATATAAGCAAATAGACGCTATATCTAGCGTCTATAGAGGTCAGCCATGACAGAAAACACTGCTTATGCAAAGTATATACGCATCAGCTGGCGTGCTACTGCGTCAGGGTCGTGCCGGATAAAACTGCGCACTGCGGCAATCGGATCACTCGACTGGGCGCCCGACCAAACTTTCTTTGCTAGAATGCTGGCACCGCGGAATTCGTAGTGCTGGCGTTTAAGTTCGCTAATATCATATTGCACCGTATGTTCGCCGTCATGGGCATACTTCGCCATCAGCTCTCTCGATGGCTCGTCGGTATTGAAGACGACATAATCAAGGAATTCGCTACCCGCCAAACGCTCAATCTCACTGGCAAAATCCGCTACGCTCAAACCATCAGTCGGGCCGGGTTTGGTTACTAGATTACAAACAAAAACACATTTCGCCCGCGTCGCTGCCAATGCTTCCTGAATTTCGCCAATTACCAGCGCCGGCGCCAAACTACCGTAGAGATTACCCGGCGCAATCACCACCATATCTGCTTCCAAAATTGCTTGAACGGCCACTGGATGCGCCACTGCCTCTGGCTCTAGCCACACTTTTGGCCGTTTGGCGATATCGGCATGCGCGATTTTGAATTGCCCTTTGATCGGCTCGCCCGAAGCGCTTTCGACACACAGCGTGATATCAGTTAGTGTCGTTGGAATCACCCTGCCCTGAATATTGAGAACTTGGCTAGCCAGCTGCACTGCCTCGCCAAAGCTACCGGTCATTTTCTCGAGCGCTGTCAAAAACAGATTACCGAAGGCATGACCCTTCAAGCTGCCGTCATCGAAACGATAATTAAACAAATCGCGCACCCGCGGACTATCGCTCAGTGCTACTAAACACTGCCGCACATCGCCCGGCGGCAGCACGCCAAGTTCGTCGCGTAACTGTCCCGTCGACCCGCCATCATCTGCTATATTGACCAGCGCTGTCAAATCAGACACGTATTTTTTGAGACCTGTTAGCAGCGTGAAACTGCCAGTGCCGCCTCCAATGACTACAATTTTTGCTCCGCTGTCGCCATGCTCTTCGCTCATTATTCCCCTTCTGGCGTGCTCGCTTCGCTATCGCCGCGCAGCTCCTTCTTGCCCTTTAATTCGTATTTGATACCAGTCATATCGCTAGTCATATAGTCGTCGTTGAGCAGATTAACGAACTTCGCCACATCCTTGGCATCCATAATAATAATCTCGCCAGTCGCATCGTCAGTCATCAGTTCTAGTCCCATTTCGTCGGCCTGCTCAATAACCTGCTCTTGCGTCACCAGGCCAATTTCAACTTTCTGCAGCTTAGTTACTAGCGACTTAGTATCACGCACTAACGCATCAAAAGTCATACCTTCAGGGAACTTTAACTTAAAGTTTTTCTCGATTTCAGCAATTTTTTCCTCGGCAACAGCGAACTGTTTAGCGTCGTAACCAAACAAACGGATGAATTTCGACTCGTTAAAGGCAAAAATATCGCCGCCAGCAATCAACACTTGATTATCCGGCGTAATTTTCAGGCCGGCATCAGCGCTAAACGGCTGGAACGAATCGCCATTATACATCCAAGCGGTTGCACCTTTAAGCACTTGCGACTGCGGTAAAATCTTAGCCACGAAAAACGGCTCGGCCCCCTGGCGGCTGAAACGCGCTACGATTCCCTTGACCTTCTTGAACTCATGGTCGCCTTCGCGGAACACCTCTAGCGTTTCCTCGCCGTAGCGAATCTGCTCAATCACCTCTTGCGCGTGATCTACCCGGTCCAGAGTAGTCCGCTCCAACACATTATCCTCAGCAGCGGCCGCTTCAAAGTCGCGCACTGTCATACCAGTAGCAGCACCAGTCTGTACCTGGCTAATCATGTCGTAAAGGAATAATACCTTGAGCTGCGCCTTAAGTTCCTTAGCGTAATTAGTGGCGTAGACAGTGTAGCCCTTCGTAAATAGAAATAAGTCAATTTCGAGCTCGTCCTTATGCGCATCAGCTTGGTTCGCCCAGAGGAAAATATCAGTTGGCTCTGGCGGCTGGTCACCAGCCGGTGTTGATTGGTCGTTATTCATGATATATATTCTACTACAATTATTAGACGCTATTCTAATATTAGTTTATTTACTGTACAACATCCTCGCCAAAATGTTTTTGCAAGCGCATTTTGATCGAACCATGGTGGCGACCGAGTTTCTGGCTCATCGCAGCAATACTTTCGCCGTTAATGAACATTTGGCGCAATTCATCGTCATCAGCCTTAATCCATGGTTTATAAGCATTAGGATAAGTCTGGCGCATTTTAGCAATTTTAGCCGACCAGCTAGAATTGGCGCTGTTCGCTTTTTTGGCGGGTTTAAGTTCGCCGGATGCGCGTTTGTCAGCTTTTGGTTGTAAGTGCGCGAACTTTTTAGCATCATTCGCTGCCCGCACGCGCAGCTGCTCGTCAATAGCATAGGCTTCGTCGCTCATCTGCAAAGCCATACGATTAATACCAGTCAAATACAAATTATCAATATCGCGCACCCGGCTAAGCGCCACATAGCCCATGCCTGGCACAAAGGCTTTGCGCAGGTCAATTCGCGCGCTATCCAGCGTCATGCCTTGGCTTTTATGAACAGTAATCGCCCACGCCAAACGCAGCGGAATTTGGCTAATGCTAGCTCGTTTGCGCGTCCCATCGCGCAACTCCCAAGTGTCAGGCTGCATAGTCACTGTCCGGCCATTACGAAACTCCACTACCGGATAATCCGTCACTGGCTCGAAATCGACCACCATGCCGATACTGCCATTGGCATAACGCCGCGCCTGATCGTTCTTGACCGCCATCACTAATGCGCCTATTTTAAGGGTCAGTACCTCTGGCGCTAGTACGCTACGCTGCAAATTATCAACGTAGTTGTTACTACCAGTAGTGTGGCGTTGATACAACACCTCGTCGCCTGGCAATTCAGCCAGCCTAGCTTGATTAATTCTATCGACATCAACGTTCACGGTATGCAGCTCTGTCAAATCTGCCCCGGCGGGCGGCTGAAATTCGGTCCGCTCAAGCAATTGTTCGGCATGGCGGCGGCGCAAATCGCCAGCCCGCATCGCCGTCAAGATTTCTAGCAGCGTATCGCCGTCGCGCTGGCGAAACTGCTCGCTCAGATACAATACCGTCGGAACAAGCTCGCGCCACGCCGATGAATTCACTACAAAACCACCCTCGCGGCCTTGCGCTCGATTAACTGGCGGCAACTGAAAGAAATCGCCAGAAAGCACCACTTGGATGCCGCCGAACGGCTCGTCGACTCTCTTGCGTACTAAACGGCAAACTTCATCAACCATATCCAGCCGGTAATCGTGCAGCATGCTAATTTCATCAATAATCAAGACGTCGGTTTTTTCGATAATTTCGCGGCGGCTTTTGCTAACATGCTCGGCAAAACCATTCGGCAGGCGGTCGCTGACGCCAATCCCTGACCAGGCATGGATCGTCGCGCCGCCCAGATGCGTCGCCGCCAGCCCGGTCGTCGCTGTCACCGAGACATACTTGCCGCTAGCCTTGCTCAAGTTAATGAATTGATTCAGCACGAAAGTCTTACCCGTTCCTGCCGGGCCGGTCAGCAGTGCGCTTTCGCCGCTCAATAATATTTCTAAGGCTAAATCTTGCTTCACTACCCTTATTATACAACTTAAGACGCGGAGCTACTTATCCCAAGCAAAGCCTTTACCAAAATGACCGTAGCGCGCTGTTGGTTCGTATTGCGGACGAGCCAGCTGCAACTTATCAATAATACCCGCTGGACTAAGGTCATAACCTGCGATTGGCTGCTCAACGCCGTCAACTACCGCTGTAGCCTCAACCGGCTGGTCGTGGCCAATTGCGTACGCCAAGCGCACCAACACTTCCTGAGCTGCAAACTTTTTAAGATAATCAACTGCGACCCGCCGCGCCATATAGGCACCGCTGCGATCGACCTTAGTGGCGTCCTTGCCGCTAAACGCCCCGCCGCCTAGCGGAATCCGCGGGCCATAATTATCAACTGCTAATTTACGCCCGGTCAAACCAGCGTCCGCCGCGAAACCGCCAATTTGCCAATCGCCTGCCGGATTTATATGCAGAAAAATACCGTCAAAATCACCTGCCACATATTTTTGCTGCGCAAACCACTGCCGCACTGCAGCCGCCAGCTCGTCGTGCGGCGCATTCTGGAAGCTGGCAACAATCGCCGCAATCTGGCCGCCATAGGTCGTCACCTGCGTTTTGCCGTCATACGGCCATTTCTCATACAAAAAGCGATTCAAGGCCCGCGCTAAAGCATACTCTAGCGGCAACAGTTCTGGCGTCTCAGCACAAGCATAACCAATCATCACCCCTTGATCGCCAGCACCGCCCGCGTCCACGCCCTGAGCAATCTCTGGGCTCTGGCGTGCAATCCGCTCAATAATTTCCACGTCGTCGCCAGCCAGCCGCCGCGCAATCTGCTTGACGTCAACTAGCTCGCTCGACGATACTTCGCCGGTTAGAAACAGTGCGCCATGGCCGCCGCAAGCTTCAATCGCCACTCGGGCTTGCGGGTCTTTGGCAAGATACGCGTCCAGGATAGCATCGCTGATTTGGTCGCAAATCTTGTCCGGATGTTTCGGCGAAACGCTCTCGGCCGTACGATATACTGCTTGATTATTAGATTCTACAGACATAAAAAACTCCTTTCTATCTGCCCCGCTACGAGGCCAAGAAAGGAGCCGCAAAGACAATATCTCTCCTGGCCAAGCAGGCTGGAATTAGCACCTTGCTGCAAGAGCAGGTTGCCGGCGAGTCATCAGGCCAGTCCCTCGTCGCACTCTGGATATTAAATTATTAACAAGTTCATTATAGCACGCCCCACCCCGCCGAATCTAGATTGACAGCAAAAAACAGCCAAGGCTCTCGCTATAGACGAACGCCAGCCCGCGCTTTATTCGCCCACTCATCCGCTAGCTCGTTCTGCTCGTGGCCGACGTGGCCGCGTACCCAAACCAGCTTCGGTTGCGTCGATTGGTAAAGCGCGTACGCTTGCTGCACGAGATCAAGATTCTTAATTTCGCCGCCTTTTTTACGCCAACCTTTAGCAGCCCAGCCTGGTGCCCACTTGGTTAACACATTGATCCAAAATTCGCTATCGCTATGAATTTCACACGGCTCATCGCCAGCTAACTCCATCGCTGCAATCAGTGCCATGCCCTCCATGCGAATATTCGTCGTCTGTCCGTCTTCGCTGCCCAAAGCTACCGGCTGGCCGTTTTCAATTACCGCGTAGCCGCCTGGGCCCGGATTTGGGCTAGCGCTGCCGTCTGTAAAAAATACTCTCACTTCTTCCCCGCTTTCTAGATGTCGCGGACTGGCCGCAGTAGCTTCAGCTCGTCTGGCATATACCACTTGTTGCCACGATTATCTTGTTCATATTTATACTCTATCATGTGATCAGCCTGAAAATAGTCGCCCGTACCAACAATCTTGTACTGAATATACATTTTACGCACCGAATCGCTCTGCGGCATCGGCCCGCGATACAAACGCAGCTCAAAAATCTCGCCTGGCTTGAGAAATTTATTCAAGTCGCCTCGCTGCCCTAATATCTCATATTTATCAAGCTCTACGTCAAAGCTCGCGTGGTTGCGAATATGCGCCCACACCTCGAGGTACTTATTATCGCCCGACGGATGCGCCTCGGTGCGCTCAACCTCTATCTCGGGAATCACTTTCTGCCCGTTAGCCGAGTGATATTGATCGGGCTGAGGCTTACTGTCTGACTTCCTAGTATCTGCAGCAACCCCTGAAGTGTCTTTATCGAAGTTATTCTCGTCCCTACTGCCGCGATTATCTTGCGGCGAGACCATATCATTATTATTAAGACGCGCCAAATATTCGTCATCACCATCCGGCTCGCCAAAAATTAAATCACGCAACCATCCCATACATCTATTGTACCGTATTTAGACAAAGCTACACATACGCTATATATAGTGCCACTATATATAGCGTATGTACTGCCGTGGAAAAATCAGGGAAATCTTCGAGACACACTAGACTACTGTTATTTTGCTTATGTTTGGCACTCTTGACACGCGAGTGCTAACCAATTACAATAGAATATAGAGCAAAAGCTCGCCAAATCATAAACGAAAGGAGTAATACAAATGAGTAAACTCGTTCGATTCGACCCGTTTGCCGAAATGGATGCCCTGCAGCGCCATTTCTTTAATGACGACAACTGGATGCCGCGCCAAGTGCGCTCGGTTGGCCTGCCTACCACTGATGTTTACATGAAAGATAACGCGCTAGTCGTCGAGGTTCACTTGCCGAAATTCGATGGAGGCGACGTCAATATTTCTGTCGAAAACGGCAACTTGGTCATCCAAGCCCAACGGCACGAAAAAGAAGAACATAAAGAAAAGAAGTACGTCGTACGGGAGTCGAGCAGCAGCTTCTACCGCAGCGTTCAGCTGCCAGAGCGCGCTGACGCCGATGCTATCGAAGCACACCTGGACGACGGCGTCTTGAAGGTTACCGTGCCAGTCACGCCAGCACCAGAGCCAAAGAAAATTACCGTCAAATCACGCGGCAAGAAGAAAGAGTAAGCCTTTCTCAGCTTTGGCCGTCAAGAAGGCCTCGGGATTACCCGAGGCCTTTTGCTAATAACGAAATTCCGCAGTCTAGCTAGAAAGCGTCAAACTATTCCGCGTATTTTTCAACGAACCGCCGCAATATCTTGACCGGTTCGGTCACCAATTCCGATTCGCGGTATGCTGCATCAATCAGATCTTTAGCTTCCTCTGGCGCGAAATAGCCAGCATGCTTATAAATATTAATCCGCAGCGCCAAGCCGTCAGCATCAAGCTCAGGATGAAACTGCGCCGCATAAACATTTTTCCCAGCGCGCAGCAACTGTATGCAGGTCTCAGAACGTGCTAGCACCACGCTGTTCGGCGGCGCCGTGTCTGTCCCCTCTTTATGCCCGACGAAGCCGCGAAAACTAGCTGGCAAGCCAGCCAGCAGCGGATCGTCCTGCGCTTCCGGCGTCAAATTTATATCCACCGCGCAAACCGGCTCGCCATGATCGAAATCAGTCCGGCCGCCCAGCGCCGTTACCAGCGCCCCCACGCCCAAGCAAGTGCCTAAAAACGGCTTATCCTCGGCTGCAATCCGGCGAAGCAGCGGCATGATATAATCTTCAAACTGCAATTGTTCCGGCGATTTTTCCTCTGGCGGATAAGCAAAATTAGCCGGCCCGCCGCCCATAAAAATACCGCTATAATCATTCAAATCAATTGGCGAGAACTCACCGCGGTCAAGCCGCAAGCGCTGCAACTGCTCCGGTTGCAAACCGCCAAATTTCAAAAAAGCTGCATATTCGTCGTCAGACGCTTCGTCCTCGGGACGTGATTGTAAAAGAAGAAAAGGTTTTGTCATAAATCAAGTGTAACACGCCGAAGGCTAATCGGCCAAAGCGTCGGTAAGTTACGAATCGCATACCCTAATTGCTACTAAATTTTAAGATATTCGGCGTATTTAATTTTTCAGCCCGGCGGGCCCGCACCTCAGCCGGATGTAATCTATAATTTATGATATGACAGGCTTTCGCCAGCCCAGTAACACAAATCGAAGCTACCGCGACAATACCACAATATAAACTACATTTATCAAAACCGTTCGCAAAAGCTAAAATTTCAGTCCCAGTTGCTAACAAAACAACTCGAGAGGAATAATTACCTATTCTTTCTCCAGTAACGTCAGCTAATTCCAATATGGCCGCCCTACGATCGCCTATGTATAGACCATCTTTCTCGTCCGCCATATGCTGGAATTCATGGCGAGCGGTCTTTGCCGCATCCTTATCGCATCTAATTTTAATATAATGCCGTCCGTTTTTATATTGATAATATCCCGAACAACCGCCAGGCAATATTTCGCTGTGCTTTCTTGAGGCAAATACAATCTCGACTCCATCCATTTCTCGTTCGTTCAGGCCGACAGCAGCTGCCGTTTCACAAATCGCCTCAATGTCTGCATCGATAACTCCACCAGGTCCTAGAGTCTTCCCAACTGACGTTTCAAACGACACAAGCGGACCGCAACCTGGCAAATCGCTACCACAAATACGCGGCTGAGGCTCGCGCTCAATACCTTACCAAACATCACAATTTTTTCGCACTAATTAACTATATAATACGGTACAAATTACGTCAAATTATTATACGTAAGACACCGCGAATAGCCGCCTTACAACATCAAAGCAAAATTCGGATAGCAATCATGCCCTCAACTTTTTCATCAAAATATCATAGCCATCGGTCATCTCATCTTGATGGTTGACGCCTAATTCCGCCATAATACGCCACAGATCATCGGTTATCGCGGCAGGGTCGGCGTTCTCGCCAACTAATCGCTCTAGCTCCATAAAGTCGCCCAAACCCTCCGCCGAGTCGATGCATACTTCTATATTATTCAGCTTGCCAGTCTGACGAGTCTTCGACACGTCCGAAAATGGCACGAAACCTAGCTCCTTGACGATAGCGATCATGACGTCTGGATCGCCAACTTCTGTTTCGAGCTCAATACTATCCAGCCGGCCAGTACATAAATGATATCACGTTTAGAGTATGTCCACTGGACCGATAATATCCGTATTGCCAAAGTAAAAATCGGTTAAGACCTGCCGCCATGGCGTGCTGGTTGCCGCAGCATATATCATTTTGCCAATATCGCCATGGCAAGCCAACAACACCGTTTGATCTGGATGTTGATGCGCCATGAAATCAAGCACCCGCTGGCCGCGAGCCAATAACTCAGGAAAAGTCTCAGCGCCGTCAGGATGCAAAAAATAGGTCACGTTTTCTGCTTTGATGATGTCCGGCGCACAAATTTCCTCAATA
>JABCOL020000024.1 GCA_013333625.2 Candidatus Saccharimonadota bacterium
AACTGTCTGTCTACAAACTCTTTACAGGCGCACCTAAATCAGCTAGAATGGGTTTGCGCGCTAGATGCGGTTATACGTGTGGCAACTACATGGATAATGCGAGTATGTACAGACGCGCTGTGCGTTACTGAGAATCAGTGTATGGTCGTGACATAGTGCCTTACAAGCTATACACAGATGTGGCGACTGCGTGGGTAACGCAAGTATGTGTAGACGCGTAGCGCGTTAGGCTAGTATAGATAATCGCGGTATAGTACTTTACAATCACACGCAGATGTGGCGGAATTGGTAGACGCGCTAGCTTCAGGTGCTAGTGCCCTTCGGGGCGTGGAGGTTCAAGTCCTCTCATCTGTACCATAACTTGTATTTAGTGGAACAACGTTAATACTACCCGCTCAGGCAAAGCGGGCTTTTTTTGTTGAGCAAATAGTTGCCTCGCAGCTAAAGTTTGTGTTTAAATAGAAGCATGACGAACGAAGAACTAGCGATCAAGATCGATAACCTAAGCGATATCGTTGCTAATCTAGCAAAAACGATGGACGAACGGTTTAAGCAGATTGACCAAAGGTTTAAGCAAATTGACGAACGTTTTGAGCAGATTGACCAAAGGTTTAAGCAAATTGACGAACGTTTCGAGCAGATCGACCGCAGGTTTGAGCAAGTTGACGAGCGTTTTGAGCAAATCGATGAGCAGCTTGCTGATATCCGCAAAGACCACAAGACTCTGGTTGATATCGTGAAAGATATGGATCTGGCGGCAGATGAACGGTTCCAGGAATTAAAGGCTGGGCAAGCCGAGCTAGCGGCTAGCCAAGAGAGTCTGCGGGCCGACCTTGCTGTCGTTCGCCGCGAGCTATATCATGAGTCTGGCAGCCGCGAGATGGTAGACGACACGCTTTATAACTCGCTTGATAAGCGCTTGCGCCGAGTAGAGGCAAAGTTTCCTGATTTAGCGTCGAGCCAAGCAGCCTAGCTGTTCCGCTCAAAATACGATTGCTCTTCTCTTCTCCTACGCTAGTTTTAAATAAGTGTAAGCGATAGCGTGCATATATTTGGTCTGTTAATCGATTAAGAGGCCACTTTTTGCTAGCGACGCTAACAATTCTAACAACCTATTTGTAGAAAATATATTTTGGCAGTATCTGCCTATACCTGCGGCAAAACATCGCCGTTGACGCTAGACGTGAGCGATCGCAAATTATCGCCGACTTTGACGCCTGGGTTCATAATGCCGAGCGGATCAAAAACTTTTTTGATAGCCGCGTACATCTCGCGAGTGCGAACGTCAAGGTGTTTATACGCGAAATGCGCTGCGATCCGACCCTCGGCTGCTTGGCCAATGAGCGCGCCGTCATACTTAACAGCCAAATTAGACAATTCATCAAAAATCTTGAATAATTTTTGCTTGTCTCCAACTTGGCGCAGCGACAGTACCGGATGAACCGTGTAAGTTTCGGTTAGTACGTGTCCAGAAATAGGCATATTACAATGCAGACGACCAGCCAAAACTGTTAATGCTTTAGTAAATTCATCGAAACGAGCAGCTGGAATATAAATGTCGCTATACAAATGCGGTGCAAAAGCCGGGTTTTTATCAGGCAATTCAGCATAGCGAGCAACATCAAGTGCTGATAATAGCGCGTCATCGGTCGCGTCTTCGCTAGAAACGAATTTGACTCCCTCGGCACTGCTGAATGTCTTCTGAATCTTTTTAAGGTTACGAGCGCGAGTGCGAGCATTGAAATCATCAAACCCGGCGATAATAACCGCCTGCGGGTCGGCTCCGTCCAGGCCAAACCAGTCAAAGTGCCGGCCGGCAGCAGCGGCAGCGCTAAATAGCTGGGCGTCAAAATACTCGGCAAAAGCTGCGCCGCTATCGCGCAATATACGCATAGCGTCATTGGCTACGCTAGCCGAAGCAAATACTAGCGCGAAGACCTCATTGCTCTGGCTACGAAATTCGGTGCGCAAAATCATCTCGCTGATAATACATAGCGTACCCTGCGTACCGATGAATAGCGGTGTCAAGTCGAACTGATTTCCTCTCTTGACGGAGGCTATAGCGCTATAGCCAGACTTATCATATTCTGGCAGAGCAGTAATCACGTCGTGGTATTCATCAATGATTGCGTCAATGCCGCGGTAAATATCGCCCTCTAGGTTTTGCAAGCCTTTTTTGCGGCTAAGTTCGCGCCGGCCAAGCGGGCCTGTCTGCAAAATATCGCCGTTTGCCAAAACGATCTCGAGCTGGCCGACAAAAGCGCTCAAATCGCCGTATTTACCGCTAGTCAGTCCAGCTAAATTGTCAGCGATAGCTCCGCCAGCAGTTCGACGCGCATCTAGGCCGTCGAGCGGCGGTATGTTAACACCCTGCAGGCTTAGCGCTTGGCGCAGGGTTCCAATGGTTGTGCCAGGCTGCAGGCGAACTAACCGCTGCTTGGCATCGTATTCAAAAACATTATTCATGTGCCGCGACATATCGGCTATCGTTCCGCGGCCAATTGCACCACCTGTAGTTCCGCGGCCTGAACCGCGGGCAGTTATTGCCTGAACATGCCCGCGTTCAGCCAACTGCCATGATAAACGCGCCGTTTTGCGGATGTCGTCGGTGTTGCGCGGCGCAACGATCATCTCTGGCGCTAGGCTCAATACTCCAGCATCGTTAATATAAGCCTGCCGCACATCGGGCCGGAAGTCAATCTCTCCTAGCAAATGTCCGCGTAGGTAATTAGCAATTTTGCTCATACACCCTCATCTTCATATAAATCTATTTTAGCATAAGCTGCAGCAATTTTTCGCGAATTTGTTAGAAGTTCGCTATAATTATTTGTGCAAGCAAAATACGTGCGGTTTGCACGGCTGCGGCGTGTCGCTAGAGCTTGCAAACGCTCGCGGATGTGGTGGAATTGGTAGACACGCATGCCTTAGGAGCTAACAAGCTCGCTTGCCTGTTCTTGTATTTTATAGGGGTAATATAGCCTTTTTTCGCTAAAAGAGGAGTCTATTCTTGTAACAGACTCCTCTTTTAGACTCCTTTATTGTTTATAAGGATGTTTTTGCTTGGTCGTTGTCGTTATGTTTATTGTAAATTTTATCGGTTATAGCGAGAAGTGCATTTGATTTTTCTGCTTCGGTCGAGTGGGTATAGATTTGCAAGGTTGTTGTTATTGAAGAATGTCCAAGGATAACTTGTGCATCTTTCGCCGAGACGTTAGCTTCTTTGAGCATTGTAGCAACGCTGTGGCGAATCTCATGAAGCGTTATCTCTTTTAATCCCACTTTTCGAGCAGCATCTTTAAATGTTTTGATAAAACTTCTACCGTCTATCGGGTTGCCTTTTTTAGTAAGGTAGAGAAGTTCGTCGCCATCTTGATAGAGCCGTCGTTCATATTCTGCTTGCAGCTCCTGTTTTATACTCGGCAGAAGCGGCAAATCGCGAACACTTGCCCTTGTTTTGAGTGAGCCGATTTTTGGCTCATGTCCTACGAGATAAACTTGCTGCCTGATATGTATAGTGTTTTCGGTAAAGTCAATGTCTTTCCAGTGCAAGCCAAACGCTTCGCCGCGTCGTAATTCATAATGACACATGACAAGGAATAAACCGTAGTATGGATGGTCTGTCATAGAGTAAAATGCTTTAAAAATGCTATAATGCTCTCCAGTATAGGCAACAAGTTTAAGGAGGAAAGATTATGGATTATAAAGAAATAAAGCTTAATGTTTCAAATAATAAAATTAAAGAATATAAGCAATTTGAGGGACTAAAATTATATTCTGATATTTTTAAATCTGAAGATGAAAAGGCATTGATTAACAAAAGAATATATGTTACAAAAAAACAGAATTATGTTTATTACGAAAGAACAGATGTAAATTGGAATTATTGGTCAAGCGAAAGAAATCATAATTCAACATTTAATCCGGAGAATGCTAGTAAACACAACATTATATTTGAAGTTTCATCAGAATTAAGCGATTTTATTAAATATTTGGGAGAAGAAATAATTCGGAAGATTGAATTGAAGCAGCACAATGGAGAAATTGTTGAGATATTAGATATTTGATTATGTTATATTGCTCAAAATCAAGAAGGAAGGGCAAGAAAAATGAAAAATCTTACAAGATGCTTCATGGGCTATACTTGTTACAGCAAAACTCTTACAAGCATAGTGATGAACTATATAGTCCATCTCCGCGATTCCTTTACTGCCTTGTTGTCTAAGTAAACTTTATGCAAAAACAGCGTAATAAAACAAAGGGACGATGATAGTAGTAGCTAGCCTCTTTTAAGTTTATCATTAAAGCAAAAAGAGCCCATTGAGACTCATAATTTTAACATGCTTGGTGAGATTTTACGCCCAAGCTCGAACCTATTTCCAAAGCAAACCTAGACCCTAGTAAATACATCAGGGCGAGGCCCTGTTCGGCGGGTCGCCCGCG
>JABCOL020000025.1 GCA_013333625.2 Candidatus Saccharimonadota bacterium
GAAGTCAATACTTTTCGCAATTATTTCGTAAAATTTGCAAATTTTAGGCATTTTTGGCAGTTTTGCCGCTCGTCGCCAGCTCGTACAGCGCGATTCCGGCAGCTACCGACACGTTGAACGACTCTTTTTGCCCGAACATCGGAATCTCAATGATATCGTCAGCCAACGCCAACCATTCGGGCGCGATACCGTCGACTTCTTCGCCTAGCAGCAACGCAATGCGGTCTGGCGCCGAATAATCGCGCAGATTGGTGCTATTGGCGACTTGTTCCAGAGCGGCGATGCGGTAGCCTAGCTGCCGCAGTTCGTCTAGCGGCGGTGCTTCGTGATACTCAAACGGCACTAAACTCTCGGCGCCGAGCGCCGTTTTGTGGATTTGCTGGGTGATTTTTTCACGAATGTGCGGCAGGCGCTGGTCGTCCCGCGTGATTTCACCGTCGATTAGCGCGCAATTTGGCGCTTCGCGGCACAAATTCAAATCTGGATACGGCGTATAGCCGCTCAAAATCAACCGTTCGACACCGAAACCTTCGCATGTCCGGAAAATCGACCCGACGTTAAATGTCGAGCGGATGTTGTGGGCGATGACGACGATTTTTAGCATAATTCTATTGTAGCACTGTTTTTAGCGCAAGCTTTTTGCTAAAATAAAGGTGATGGATGAAGAAGAAGTTCAGCGCCGTCGGCGCGAACAAGACGAAAAAGCTACCCGCCAGCGGGCGACTATTTTGGGTTTGCCGTATGTTGATATGCGCAATCTAGAGGCGACACTGCCGCTAGTCCCTGGGATGATTCCGATCGAGAAAATGCACCAATACCGCATCGTACCGCTAGCCAAGGGTGGCAACGAAGTAATGTACCAAATCGGCGTGACTTCGCAAACGCCGCAATCTATTTTGCAGAAGATCAAGCGCGAGTATCAAGATCGCGGCGACAAATTACAGTTTTTGCTGATCAGTGCCAGCGGCTACCGGGCGATGATGCTGCGTTACGATCCGCCGCAGCGCACTGCTTACGATGATATCGAGATTGCCAAAGAGGGCGATAGCAATACCATCGCTCAAGTTAGCCAGACGTTGAATCTAGTATCGAGCGAGGAATTATTCGATTTTCTGATCAAGCAGGCGGACAAGCTCGGCGCTAGCGATATTCACATTGAAAATGAGCGCGATTCTATCCGCGTACGCATGCGCGTCGACGGCGCGCTGCACCCGGTGGCGCAGCTAGAACGTTCGCGCTACCGAATTATTATGGGCGAGCTAGCTAGCCGTGCTGGCGTTAGTAGTGCAGCTATGGAGTCGCAGTCCGGCCATATGCAGATGGAAATCACCACCGACCAAGGCACGCATCTATTGAACCTGCGTGTCGAGACTGTGCCAACGTTGTACGGGCAAGATGCGGTGCTGCGTTTGTTTAATTTTGATGAATCATTGTTGAACTTGGATTTGCTGGGCATTCCGCCGCGTCAGCGCAAGGAAATCGACGAAGTTGTCAGCCACCCGCGCGGCCTGGTGCTGATGGTCGGGCCGACTGGCTCGGGTAAATCGACGACGCTTTATAGTATGCTCAACGCGTTGAATACCACCGACCGCAAGCTGATTACACTCGAGGATCCGATCGAGTATGGCCTGAGCGGCATGTCGCAAATCCCGATCGACACGACGCATGGACAGAGTTTTGCCGATGGTTTGCGCAGTGTTTTGCGCCTCGACCCAGACGTGGTGATGGTTGGCGAGATTCGTGATGTCGATACGGCGCGCACGGCTATTCAGGCGTCAATCACCGGCCACTTGGTGTTATCGAGCTTTCACGCTAACACTACTAGCACAGCCTTTAGCCGTATGATTGATATGATTGGAGTTAACCCGATCTTTTCAAGCGCTATCCGCTTGTTGATTGCCCAGCGTTTGGTGCGGCGTTTAGTCGATCATACCAAGGAAGCGTACGAACCCGATGAGGCAACACGTAAATATGTTCAGCGCGTACTCGAAAAGCTGCCGCATGATGTCGAGAAGCCTGATCTGGATAATTTCAAGCTATGGCGCCCCGTGCCTAGCGAAGATGCGCCGTTTGGCTACAAAGGCCGGGTGGTTATCATGGAACAGCTGGTTGTCACTGATGAAATCCAGAAGTTTATCCGCGGTGATGTCCAAGATGTTCACCCCGAGACGATCGAAGAAACCGCTCGAAACGAAGGTATGCTAACGCTCGAGCAGGTCGGCGTGCTGGCGGCCTTGCGCGGCGAAACCACGCTCGAGGAGATAGCGCGGGTGATTTAACGCAAATTGTGGTATAGTATTGGGTGCTGGCTCTAAGATGTAGAGTTTGAGTACATCCATCGTCGAGTGGCCCCGGTACGGGGCGGAAGGAAGTTCTGAATGAATGTCGACAGAGGGATTTTTTTGAGAGGCCCGTTCGGGAATGTCTTGCCGTATAATCACGTGCAAAAAATTGGGTGCAGGCACCTCGCGCGGCTGGCCATGCGAGATAAGGTGGCTCGCAATGCCGCTGAACTCGCGGACTCCGCTCGCGAGGTAGGGTTTTCGGTAGAGGTCTATTACTTCTGTGGACGCTTTACTATCTTGGTAGTAGCAGAGGAGGGTATGTCGCTGGCCAGCCTCGCACTGGACAGCGATGGTGTTGTTCTGACGGAATCGAGCTACTATCCCGAGGATTTGGTATCTTCGGAGAGGGGGGTGAGTAGAGAATACTTTGAGCGAATGATGGATTGGTATACTGACCCATCAACCACGCTCTAGCCTTGTTAGCCATCAGCAGAGGCGTGCTCAAGCCAGCAGAGCCGTGCCTTTGCTCTGGGGCGGGGCGCGCAATTCAGTTCGCCGTCCCGCCCCCAACTCAACTACTTAGTATTGATTTAGGATTTATTTTATGACGTTGGCTACCGCTGGTACGACGCGTTTGTCGAATGGCGACGGTATAACTTCGTCGGCGGTTGGGTTCTCGACCAGCGCTGCTAGAGCTTCGGCGGCGGCTAACTTGTGCTGGTCGGTGATTTTCTGCACGCCATGGTCGAGCGCGCCGCGGAAAATACCAGGGAAGGCTAAGGAATTATTAACTTGATTTGGGAAGTCGCTGCGGCCAGTCGCTACGACAGCTGCGCCAGCGCTAATCGCGGCATCGGGCATGATTTCGGGCACTGGATTGGCTAGAGCGAAAATAATCGGCTGGCTGGCCATTGCCGCGACCATCTCTGGCGCTAGCGAGTTGGCGGCCGATACGCCAACAAAGATGTCGGCGCCGTTTAGTACTTCCGCTAGCGTACCACTTTCTGAAGTGTTCAAATATTGCTGCAAGGTGGTTTTTTCTGGCGACAGGTCAGTACGGTCGCTGCTCAGCGCGCCATGGCGATCGAGCGCAATCAAGTTTTTGACACCGTACAGATTGAGCAGTTTGATAATCGCCGTACCAGCCGCGCCTGGCCCTGCCAGAACGACTTTGCAGTCGCGTAAGTTCTTGCCGACAACCTTGGCGGCGTTGATCAGCCCAGCTAACACTACTACTGCTGTACCGTGCTGGTCATCGTGAAACACTGGAATGTCTAGTTCGGCTTTCAAACGCTCCTCGATCTCGAAGCATTTTGGCGAAGCGATATCCTCTAAATTGATCGCTCCAAAGCTCGGCGCTATCGCCTTGACGGCAGCGATAATTTCTTCTGGCTCATGAACGTCCAGCACGATTGGCACGGCATCGACATTAGCGAAATGCTTGAACAACAGCGCCTTGCCTTCCATTACTGGCATGGCGGCTTTTGGCCCCAAATTGCCCAAGCCTAAAATCGCTGAGCCATCGGAAATCACGCCGACCAAATTGTTCGTCCAAGTGTATTTCGGCAAATCCACCGGGTTCTCGGCAATCGCCTGGCTAACGGCGCCGACGCCCGGGCTGTAATAAGCGCTAAGTTTATCGCGGTCAATTTCGCCGTTATCGCGCAGCGCGGTGGTAATTTTGCCTTTATATTTTTGGTGTAGTTCGAGTGCTAGTTTGTTGTAATCCATGAGTATATTATAGCGCGTTTTGGCATTTTGGGCGCGCATGTTGAACTAAATGGCAGTTTGTAGCATAATATATTTATGAGAAGAAATGGAGAGTTTTTAGGCACAATAAGAAACCGGTTGACAACATTTTTGGCAGTTGGAAGTTTAGCGTTAAGCTCGTTTGTCGGGTCGTGCTCGGCTAAATCCCAATCGCCAGAACCAGCGCCAGAGACATCGATGTCAGCTAGCGCTACTCCTGGCGGTTTAACTTATGAAGAACTAGCTAGTGAAATCGGCAATGGCAAGCCAGTTTGGATCGCGCCAGTTGCTTACATACAGAGTACAGACGGTGAAAACAGCGGCAAGATTGTTGTACGCCCAGCTGCTGAAGTCAACGGCGACCCGACATGTCAGCAGCCTGGCGAATCGCGGCAGGTGGGCGACGAACAGGTAAGATACTACGCTGTTGAAGATGGCAAATTGGTGGAAGTAGACCCTCCGTCATCCAAGGCGGCCAGACGGTCGGATAGCGTCGATGAAAATACGGTTATCTGCGTGAAATTTGACGGGGCAGTCGACGGATTCCAGCCAGGAGCGGAGCTTCCGACGACTATGGTTATTGACGGCGAGCCCTACCGTGTCGTATACGTAGAGAGTTCAACAAAAAACTCGTCGACCCCGCGCCAAGCTCTTGACCCAACCGATGAATAGCTATTTTGCTTGCATTTTAGTATAGTTTGTGGTATAATAAAAAGACATACCAATTTTAATTTTGAGGTAAAAATATAACAAAATGGGTATATTAGAATCTGGCAGGTCAGCTATGAGGCATGCAGCGGCTAAGAGACATGAGGTTCCAAGTTGGCTGCCCGATAAAAAGTTCGGAAAGACGATAGCCGGCCTCTCTGCGCTTGCCGCAGCGGCGACTTGTTCTACTGCGCACATATCTACAAACTTAGCTGAGCAAGGGGAAAATCCCACTACTGCAACAGACCAAAATAATAGTTTACCTCAGTCAGCGGTGTCAGGTGACTCTATTGACGCTGGTGCCGATCAATCCTCAGACAAAAAAGTGGTCGACGGAGCTTTCTACTATACTACTTGCCAAATATGGAAAGGACTAGGCCAAGATGGTAAATTCGTATGTGTCAGCCCGAAGAGAATTATCAATCCGGGGGTTCAGCCGGTAGGCGGCGCTAACCCTGATACTCAGGTTTACGTCAATATCGATAGCACTGACCAGTCGACCACAGCGTAAGATTTTTCTGAAATTGATAAAATATCAAGCGCAGCTGGCGGCTAGACGGACTATGCCGCCAGCTATCTTTGCGTCTATTGCTTGCTGCTTGATATTGTGTTAGAATACTTGCATTGTACGAGAGTTAATTATTCGGGCTTTGTTCGGTGTGGAGCCGCAGAGGTACAACTGCGTGGCCAGTCAGAATCGGTTCGAAAGATAGGAAAAATCATGAGTTTTGCACTAATTCAAAAAGTCAACGACGAGCAAAAAAAGGCGCAAGTAGTCGATGTCCGCAGCGGCGACACCGTGCGCGTGTATCAGAAAATCAAAGAGGGCAACAAAGAGCGCATTCAGATGTTCGAGGGCGTGGTTATCCGCACCGACAACAAAGGCCAGCACACTAGCCGCATCACCGTCCGCAAGGTAGCGTCGGGCGTCGGCGTCGAAAAATCGTTCTTGCTGCATAGCCCGCTGGTTGAAAAAGTCGAGATTGTGCGCCGGGCCAAGGTTCGCCGCAACTTCCTCAGCTTCCTGCGCAAGCGTAGCGGTAAGTCGGCCCGACTGACTGCTGTTAAGTTCGACCGCGAGGCGGTGAACGCCGTCCGCGACAAGCACGCCGAAGAGGAAGCTGCTCGCCTGAAAGAAGAAAAAGCCAAAGAAGCCGCCGAGAAAAAGGCCGCCGAAGACGCTAAACAAGCTGAATTGGACGCCAAGGCCGCTGAAGTAGCCGCTCGCCACGCCGAAAATTAACGGCAGTCTGTATCTAGCGCTAACGATAAATCCCGCTGATCAGCGGGATTTTGTTTTGCTAGCGAAATAACCGTGAAAAGGAAAGTACCCGCCGAGGCGGCTCAAGCAGAACGTGCGTGTTCCACGAGCCGCCCCGGCGGGCGTCGGAGAGGAAACGGCCCACCGAGTAGGCCAATGGCAGGTCAGGATTTCTGCCTGCGGACCGTTTCCTCGGGGGTTAGGGTCAGCGGCCGTTGTGCTGGCGGTATCGCGGGCTCGGCGGCGGATCGGCCGCCGCCGAAATAAGGGCAAATGCTATTGTGGTGAAGAATACCATCGCTACAATCAGGCTTGCCCAGAAAGATAGGGCCGGAATTGCATTGCACACGCTGTGCAGTGCACCCAACGCTATCATGATAAGCCATGACACAGCAACCCACATCATGGCCGGAATCCCGACTATAATGAAAAGGATGAAGATCTTTCCTTTCATCTGCTAAACACTTCCTTTCCATGTTTGGGGTTTAGCTTACCAATATTATAACACAAAACCCGCCGCCTGCGCCCGCGATTGAGCCTATCGCCGCCATTTGTTATCATGAACTTATGATTCTGGGGATTGACGAGGTTGGGCGCGGGCCGTGGGCGGGGCCGCTGGTGGTTGGCGCGGTGATTTTGGGCGGCGCCGAGATTGACGGCTTGGACGATAGCAAAAAGCTAACCAAAAAGCGCCGCCAGGCTCTGGACGCGTTAATCCGCCAGCAGGCGGCTGCCTGGGCGCTGGGCTGGGTGGGCGCCCAGGAGTTGGACAATATTGGCATGAGCGAGGCACTGCGGCTGGCGACGCGGCGAGCGGTCGAACAAGTTCAAGCGCAATGCCGCCAGCAAAATATAGCTTTTAGCGAAATCATCATCGACGGTAAGGTGAATTTTCTGCGCGGCACGGCGCTAGAGAAGTTCGCCATGACCATGCCCAAAGCCGACGGTTTGATTCCGAGCGTGTCAGCGGCGTCGATCATCGCCAAGGTGGCGCGCGACCAATTTATGGCCGAGCAGGCGGCAGTCTATCCGGGATATGGTTTCGCGTCGAACGCTGGCTATGGTGTGGCCAAGCATCGGGCGGCGATTGAGCGCCTGGGCGTGACGCCGCTGCACCGGCTGAGTTTCGCGCCGCTGGCGAAGTATACTGTGACGCCGCGAGCAGTGCCTCAGAAAAAATCAGGTGTTCAATCTATCGAGCTGCCTGTCGGGTATCCCCAGAAAAGAATCAGGGGCCCACGTAAAGTTGCCCTGATTTTTTCTGGGGATACCGCTCCAGACAGTTCTGTAAATCCTGATGGTGATACCACTCAAAGCAAACCAATGACAACCCGTCAAATTGGCGATAAGGGCGAGCAGGCAGCGGCGGATTGGCTGGCGGCTGACGGCCACGAAATCATCGCGCGCAACTGGCGGACGCGGTACTGCGAAATCGATATCGTCAGCGTGAAAGGTGAGGTGTTGTATTTCACCGAGGTGAAGTATCGTAAGAATGATGATTTCGGCGATGGACTGGCGGCGATTACCGCCAAAAAGCAGCGACGGATGCGTTTCGCGGCAGAGTTGTTTTTGGCGGGCAAGCCAGAATGCAGCGGCATGGCAGCCAAGCTGCTAGCCGCCAGCGTAAGCGGCGACCCGCCAGCTGTCCAAGCGGTAGTAGAAGTAAATTAAACCAAAGAAAATAGCCCGCCGAAATGGCTCAAACCGGAATTGGGTTTATTTCAACCCGGGAGACACTTAATGATTAAGCGTCTCAACCGGTTTGATAACCAATTCGGCGAGCTATTTTCAGGCGGGACTAGCCCTCGTTGGCGGTCGCAGCCGCCCTCTCATCGTCCGTTTCCTGCTCCTCCAGCCCCAATGGGGCAAAAGAGCAGATGAATTCATACCCACCCCAAAGGGGAGCGAAAAAGAACAGAATCTCGGGATTCTGCCCGAGTGCGATCCATGTGTAGGCGTGGGCGACAAGCGTCGCCCACGTCATCGTCCATCCGGCCCAGCGGCCGGACGACTTGAAGGCGGTGATCGTCGCCCATGGGGCGACGATCGCAAAAGAGATGACAATCAGGCTGACGATAACGAAGATGGCGTACATGATTTCCTCCTCAGAAAATCATCGCTCAAGGTAAAGGGCACTTCTCGCCCTTTTTTCTGGAAACTTGAGCGAAAAGTTATTATGAATATAGCACATTATCGTATAAATGTCAAGCGTTTTAACGAAAAATGTGTCATAATAATTTTACTACCTCTGTAAAAGCCACAAAATTACTTATCTCAAAAAACCGAAATTACTTTGCCAGCGCTGCTATGACTGCCGCTTTGTCACGGTCGATTAGGTCTAGTTTGCCCTCTAAATCTAATATTCCCATGTCGATGGCGCGGACGAGCGACTGGTCGCGGCGCAGCGGCGTGAAAAACTCGCGGTATTCGGCTAGCTGCTGGCGCGTCATCAATAGCATGGCGGCGTAGCGCGGGAAGTAATCGTGGCTTTTGTCGCTGGCGAAAGTTTGCTCGATCCAACTCCACTGGCTGCGCATCCAGCGCCAGGCGGCTTCGCGGCCGTAGCGATTGCGCAGCAGGTCGACGAACCAGTGAACGGTGTCTTGGCTACGGATGATGTCGGTGTTGGTGAGTAGCTCGATCAAGCGTGCCAGCTGCTCGGCGTCGCGTGTCGTGGCGACCCCTGTGGCGATGTCGCTGCGCAGGTCGGCTGATTGCGTGGCTTGGTAGGCTTCTAGCAGTTGGCTGACTATATCTGCTGGTTGATCGCTGTAGCGGACGGCGGCACCGATGATTGATGGGCGCAGGTCGGCGCTGAGCTCGGCTAGAGGTGTATTTTGGTAGAGCTGGCGCGCGGTACTGATTGCCGCCGTGTCTTCGCTATATAGCATGCAATCGATGATGGCAGCGCGCAGTTTGCTGTCAGACTCTGGCTCGCCGGGGTGTTTGTTCCAACCTAGGCGTTCAAACTGCGGACGAGCTAGCTTGCCTGATAGGCGGCGCAGCAGCTTTTCGGCGGCTTCGTCTTGGTCAACGAATTTCTTGAGATCGCTGATGGCCAGCGCAATGATTTCCCAGACGGTCTGATCGCTTTCGTTTTGAAAGGCGGCTAGCGCTTCGACTAGCGTGCTGCTAACAATTAGACCGCCGCGGGCTAGCAAGATTTGCTCATTGAGATACTGGGCTCGTTGTGCTGGCGTTAATATGCCATCGGTGATGGCCTGCAATATGCGAGCTCGCAGAGTGTCGTCGTAGCAAGTGATAAAGTGCGAGGCGTTTTGATGATTGAGCAGTAGCAGGCCGTCTGGCGCTGGCGAGAGATGCTGTTCGCGCTCTTTTATAATTTCGGGCAGGCGCTGGTCGTTGGCGCCGAGCGGAATCGGCCACAAGCGATCAGACGGCTGGTGCGGCCCAGTGAAGAATTGTTCTTGGCGGAGCGTCAACTCGCCATTGTTAAGCGACGCGTAGACTACCGGGTAACCTGGCTGTGAAATCCAGGTGTTCATTAGCGCTCCGACATCTTTGCCGCTAGCTTGACTTAGGCATTCCCAGAGGTCGTCGCCAGTAGTGTTGCCATACTTGAAGCGGGTGAAATACTGCTTGAGGCCAGCGCGGAACGCTTCATCACCGATCCATAGTTGCATCATTCGCAGCAGCCGGCCGCCTTTGGCGTAGACAATCGCCCCATCAAACAGTGCGCTAATTTCGGCTGGGCTCGATACGTCGGTTTGAACTGGTTGCACGCCGTCGATACTATCGCGGCGCAGGGCAGCAACGCCCTCGTTGTTGGCAAACTCGTCCCATTGCCGCCAATCCGGATGCAGTGCGTCAGTTGCTAGGTATTCCATCAGTGTAGCGAAACTCTCGTTTAACCACAAGTTATTCCACCACTTCATAGTCACTAGATTGCCGAACCACTGGTGGCTTAATTCGTGGGCGATAACCGTCGCAATATATTGGCGGGTTGAAACGCTAGCGGTTGCCGGATCGGCCAGCAGGGCGGTTTCGCGGTAGGTCACCAAGCCCCAATTCTCCATAGCACCGCTGGAAAAATCAGGTAGTGCTACATGGTCAGATTTCGGCAGCGGGTAAGGCACGCCAAAATACTCGTTGAAAAAGTCAATTGTTTGCGCTGCGTGCTGGAGCGCCCAGTTCAAGCTGTCGGCTGACTGTGCTGGCGTGGCGTAGACGTTGACTTCGACGCCGCTCTTGGTGGCGGCAGTAGCGCGCTGTAAATCGCCAGCGACAAAGGCCGCCAGGTAGGTGCTCATGCGCGGTGTTTGCTCAAAGGCGGTTAGCGTTCCCTCGCTGCTTTCCCGCTGCGAAACGACTGGCATATTGCTGAGCACTACCGGTTCATTTGATAATATTGAAATCGCAAATGTAGCTTTGGCCTCTGGTTCGTCAACGCATGGGAAGGCTTCGCGGGCATGGTGGCTTTCGAATTGGGTGGCGTATAGCTCGCATTTCTGGCCTTGGTGTTGGTAATAGCAAGGATAAATACCATGCATGGCGTCGGTTAATATTAACGAGAATTCGATAGTAATTTGCGCTGGACCTTCGTCGGTGTTGTCGAGCGTCAAGATATCGCTGTTGATTGATGCTTTGACTGCTTGGCCGTTGACAGTAGCTTCTTCGATCTGCAAATCTTTGGCGTGCAAGCGAATTGGTTCGGCTGCTAGATGTTGGCCGCGGATAGTTGCCGTGCCGCGGATTAAGCGATTGCTCTTTGCTTGACGCAAATCCCATTGGATATCGTAGTGTTCTGGTTGAAATTGAGAAAATAATCTGTCCATACGTCCATTATAGCAGGGTGTATAATATGCTTATGCAGCGGCGTCGTAGAATGGTCCTGGTAGCGGTAATTTTGATAGGTACTCTCGGGTGGATTGTTGTTAAGGAGTGGCCGAATTTGCCGCTGATGCTGCCAGATTCGCAGCCTCAGCAGTCGGGGTCGAACTCTGGCCCTGGCGAAGTAGCGCGCGACGCCCTAGCAGCGTTGCCAACCAAGGGCCGCGCTCCCAAGACCGGTTACAAGCGCTCGCAGTTCGGCGATGGCTGGGCTAAGGCGGGCGGCTGCGATACGCGCAATGTTATCTTGCGGCGCGACTTGGCAAACGCTGTCCTGGGCGACGACAACTGCAAAGTACAGGCTGGCGCCCTTAGCGACCCGTACACTGGGCAGCGAATCGCTTTCAAGCGCGGTGCTAATTCTAGCGGCGCTGTGCAGATCGACCACGTAGTGGCACTGAGCAACGCCTGGCAGACTGGCGCTCAGCAGTTGTCTAGCGAACAACGAATCAGTTTGGCTAACGACCCGCTCGAGCTGCTAGCTGTCGACGGACCAGCCAACCAGCAGAAAGGCGACGGCGATGCGGCGACTTGGCTGCCGTCAAATAAACCGTTTCGCTGCCAGTACATTGCCCGTCAAATTGCCGTCAAGAAAAAATACTTGCTGTGGGTGACACCGCCGGAACGCACGGCTATGGAGCGGATCTTGGCGAGCTGTCCAGAACAGCGCTTGCCGGCGTGATATAATCTAAAATATGATAAGGCAACATCAGTATTCTCTCTATGATATATTTGCGATACTTTTTGTAACGACACTATTGGTTAGTAATATTGTCAGCGTCAAAATTGTATCTGTTGGCTGGCTGACTTTTGATGCTGGTACGGTTTTGTTTCCGCTAGCGTATATCGTGGGTGATATAATCACTGAGGTTTATGGTTATCGCCGGACGCGCCGGCTGATTTATAGCGGTGTGGCGGCCTTGATGCTGATGACGTTGACTTTTTGGGTGGTGCAATTATTGCCGGCAGATAGTAGCTGGACGGGCCAGGCGGCGTTTGAATCGACGTTAGGTGTAGTCTGGCGGTTGGCTATCGGTTCAGTAGTGGCGCTGTTTGTCGGCGAGATTATGAATGCTTACGTAATGGGGCGGATGAAAGTCGCTAGCCGCGGCCGTGGCTTGTGGTGGCGAATGATCGGCAGCTCGGCGGCGGGCAGCGCGCTAGATACGGTGATCTTCTCGACGATTGCTTTTGCCGGTACTATGCCGACGACCAGCTTTTGGCAGCTTATCGTCACGGTGTTTTTGATCAAGATGACAGTAGAGATTATGGTCTCGCCGCTGACGATGCATTTGATTGCCTGCGTGAAAAAGCGTGAAAAGATGGATACGTTCGAGCAGCCAGCGAAATACCTGGTGAATTAGTTGCTTGGCTCGTCTTGGCGGCGTTAGATTTTGACGCGGTTTTATTTTATAATGTGACGCCGATTGGTAAATTATCGCCGTAGTAGCGAGCTAGAAACGACTGCTTGAAATCAAAAAATGTGCCGTCTAGCAGCGAGGCGCGGATCTGGTCGACAGTGCGCACTACGAAGCGTTCATTATGAATGCTGGCGAGCGTAGCACCGAGAATCTCGTCGGCGCGAAACAGATGATTGATGTAAGCGCGCGTATGATGCTGGCAAGTATAACAGTCGCACTCAGGGTCGATCGGCGCGAAGTCCTCGCGAAAGCGAGCATTGCTGATGTTGATGCGGCCGTCAAATGTATACAGAGCGCCGTTGCGGGCTTGGCGGGTCGGCGCGACACAATCGAAAGTATCGATGCCATATTCGACGCCGAGAAACAAATCGGCTGGCTGCGAACCTAAGCCTAATAGGTGGCGCGGCTTATCCTCGGGCAAAGTTTCGCAGACCCAACGGACGACGTCAGCGATCTCACCAGGCTGGAAAACACCGCCGATACCGTAGCCGTCGAAGTCGCGCTGGCCCAGGAAATTGGCCGATTGGCGGCGCAGTGTTTCGTCGCGGGCGCCCTGAACGACACCGTAGAGCGCTTGCAGGTTTTCGCCGCGTGCTAGGTGTTCGGCGTTTAGCTCATCGTGGCGAACTAAGCAGCGCTCCGCCCAAGCATGCGTTCGCTGCATTGCCTTTACAATCGTGCCGCGGGCCGCTAGCGGTGCAGTCAACTCGTCGAAGGCCATATGAATATCAGCGCCGATGGCGTGCTGCAGCTCCATTGATGATTCTGGCGTCATTATTATGTATTTGCCATCCAGATGCGACCGAAATTGCGCGCCTTGGTCGGTGACTTTGGCTAGCTGATTAGCAGACTTGACCGCTTGCGCAGCGTTGCCTTTTTGGGTGTGAGCGACGACATCAATGCCTTTTTTGTAAGCAATTCCCAGACTGAAAATCTGAAAGCCGCCGCTATCAGTGAAAGTCGGCCCATCGTAATCCATAAATTTGCCTAGGCCGCCAGCTTTATGAATGATTTCGGCGCCTGGCCGCTGCATCAAATGATAAGTATTGGCCAAAATTGATTGCCCGCCGCAGGCTTTGACTTGTTCGGCATTCAGCGCCTTGACGGTAGCTTTAGTGCCGCCAACGATGAAAGCTGGCGTTTGAATCGTGCCATGCGGCGTTTCAATCGTACCAGCGCGCGCCAAGGTGCTGGGGAGGCGATGGGTAATCCTAAAAGTGATAGCTTTTTGCATCTTTTCTAGTATAGCATGAGCGCACTCGTCCTACTGTGTGATAATTAGCATACTGTCGCCATAACTAAAGAATTTATATTTTTCGCAAACGGCGTGCTGATAAGCAGGCTTTAGCTTATCCCAGCCAGCAAAAGCTGCTGTCAGCATCAGCACTGTACTTTCGGGCATATGGAAGTTAGTTAATAGCGCATCGATTGTTTTGAACTTATAGCCAGGATAGATAAAAATATCAGCTTCGCCCGAGATATCGTGTGGTGACTGGCTCAAAATTTGTTGGTGGGCATATTCTAGGGTACGCGTGATTGTCGTACCGAGAGCAATAACGCGATGGCCGGATTGTTTGGCGGATTGGATAGCCGCGACAGTGGCGGTTGGAATCGAGAAATATTCTTGATGCATTTTGTGCTGCGCGACATCATCGACGCGAATAGGCAAAAAAGTACCCAGGCCGACATGTAATATGTAGCGTACACGATGTTGACGCCTTTATCGCGTAATTGTCGTAGTGTACTTTCGGTCATATTGAGGCTAGCTGTTGGCGCTGCCACCGAGCCTGTCTCGCGAGCGAAAACCGTTTGGTAGCGTTCAATATCTGCTGCGGTAGCGTCGCGTCCCAGATAGGGTGGTAAAGGTACGGTTCCGTGCTCAGCGGCGATATCCAACAAGTTTCGCTCGCTACGAATTAGCGCGATACCATTGCCGATAATCTTTTCGACCATTAAAGTGTCATCGCCAATTGTCAGAATATCGCCAGCGATTAACTTTCGCCGATAAATAACCTTGTGGCGGAACCAGTCGTCGTGTGCGCCGTGCTGTTCGACTAGAACAAGTTCGCGCTCGCCGCCGCTCGGTTTACGCGTGATTAAGCGCGCCTTGATGACCTTAGTGTCGTTGATAACTAGTACATCGCCCGCTTGCAAATAGTCGACTACATCAGGATAATGGCGATCGGTAATTGTGCCTGTTTGACGATCAAGTACTAGCAGGCGCGAAGTACCGCGCACTGCTGGCGGCGTCGCTGCGATTAGCTCGTCAGGAATATCATAATGAAAATCAGAAAGCTGCATTATTCTTAGTATAGCACTGATGCGTTATCGCTAATCCTAGGCTTGACGACGCCAGCTTCCGCGTGCTATATTAAATTCGTACTCATCCGGCCGGCAGGTCGGTTGTTTTCGTATTGGAACTAAAAGAAAGGAATTATATGGAAGATTTGAATATCAAGCAGTTGACGCTAGCTGTGCGGGCGATTGCTGATGAAAAGGCGTTGCCCGAAGAAACTGTACTAAACGTAATCGAGCAGGCGATCGCTGCTGCCTGGCGCCGCGATAACGGCGAGCGCGAGCAAAATGTGCGCGCTGAACTTAATATCAATGACGGCACCGCCAAGGTGTTTGTCCAGCGCGAAGTCGTCGAGGATGTCGTCAGTCCGGCCACCGAAATCAGCTTGGCGGATGCTCAGGCAGAGAAGCCAGATGCTCAGTTAGGGGATACTATCGAGGAAGCCCATGAAGTTAAGTCCTTTGGCCGGGTGGCCGCCCAGACTGCCAAGCAAGTCGTCATGCAGCGCTTGCGCGAAGCCGAGCGCGAAGTCGTTCTGGCAGAGTTCGAAGACAAAATCGGTACGGTCGTTACCGGTATGGTGCAGCGTGTCGAGCCGCGCGTGGTGCGTGTCGAGTTAGGCAAGGCCACTGGTATTATCCCGCAGAGCGAGCAGATTCAAGGCGAGTTTTACAAAATTGGCTCGCGGATCAAAGTATTAATCAAAGATATCGAACGCGAAGGCCGCGGCCCGCAGCTGATTCTCAGCCGCGGCAGCGAGGACTTTATCGAATATCTCTTCCGCCAAGAAGTGCCCGAGATGGAAACTGGCGCTGTCGAGATCAAAGGCATCGCCCGCGAAGCTGGCCGCCGTACTAAACTAGCGGTTGCTAGCACGGTGCCAGGCGTTGACCCGGTCGGAACGTTCGTCGGCGGTCACGGCGCGCGCGTCAATGCGGTGATGAGCGAAATCGGCGAGCAAGAGAAAATCGATATCGTTACTTATGATGATAATATAGATACGTATATTCGCAACGCGCTTAGCCCGGCTGAGATTGTTAAAGTCGAGATTGATAAGGACAAAAAAACCGCCAATGTTTACGTTACTGAAGACCAGCAATCAATCGCTATCGGCCGCGGCGGGCAAAATGTGCGTTTGGCAAGCCGCCTGACCGGCTATGAATTAAATATCGAGACCACAGCGCCGAAATCAGCCGAGAAAAAACCGCGCAAGAACGTCGAGGAAGATTTGTTTAGCGCTATCGAAAATCAAGACTAAAACCCGCAGCCGCTTTTTGCAAATTAGCACTCTGCCTTGACGAGTGCTAATTTGTTATGTATAATTGGCTGCAATGGGCAATACGCTCAGAACGGAGAACTCATGATGCCAGAAGATTTTGCAGATTTTATTTCGCGATTGACCGATAACGCGCGCGCTAGCGTCCAGCATGCTGACGCGATTGCTCGCGGTAACGGCAGTAATTACATTGGGACAGAGCACTTGTTGCTCGGCGTCTTGGCGCAAGGGTCGAGCTCTGCGGCGCAAGTATTGACTGACGCTGGCGTAACTTTGCAACAAGCTGAAATGATTCTCGATATCAAACCGTCGCGAGTGGTTACCAGTACTGGTATGGTGGGCCTTAGCGAGACGGCCTTGTTGACATTGCGCATGGCATGGGAAGCAGCGCGCGAGTACGGCCATGATTATCTCGGTACAGAGCATATATTGTACAGCGTCCTGCGACAAGGTAATGCCCAAGCGACAGCGCTGCTGCGCGAGATGGGCATCAACGTCGATATGATAATCAGCGAGCTCGAGAAGTCGTTTGAAGAGAATCGCGGCGAACATGGCGATATTGCTACCGAGCCGCGGCGCCGCGGTAATACGCGCGGCGGGGCGCTTAGCGCCTTTGGTGTGGATTTGACAGCACGAGCGGCCAACGGCGATCTTGATCCGATGATTGGCCGCGACAAAGAGCTAGAGCGAATGATTACTATCCTTAGCCGCCGTACCAAGAATAATCCAGTATTGATTGGCGACCCAGGCGTTGGCAAAACCGCTATCGTCGAGGGACTGGCGCAGCGGATCGTCCGCGAGGACGTACCGGGCCATTTGTTGGATCGCCGCGTGGTTATGTTAGACATGGCGGCGATGATTGCTGGTACTAAATATCGCGGCGAGTTTGAGGATCGCTTGAAAAAAGTCATCGCTGAAGTGAAAAAACAAGGTAATATTATTCTTTTTATTGATGAATTGCACCTGCTGGTTGGCGCTGGCGCCTCGGAAGGTTCGATGGACGCGGCGAATATTTTGAAGCCGGCTTTGGCGCGCGGCGAGCTGCACATGATTGGCGCGACAACTCTTGATGAATATCGCAAGCATATCGAGAAAGACACGGCGCTAGAACGGCGTTTCCAGACAATCGTTGTCAAAGAGCCAACTATGGCGCAGACAATCGCTATTTTGAAAGGTCTTAAAAATTATTACGAAAAGCATCATGGCGTCAAAATTACCGACGGAGTGATTGAATCGGCAGTGTATATGAGCGACCGCTACGTCAGCGACCGTTTCATGCCCGATAAAGCAATTGACGTACTCGACGAGGCGGCTGCCCGAGTTCGCGTCAAGCGGGGCCACCGCCCGAGCCGCGAGCGCGAATATCTCAAAGAGCTCAAGCACCTAAATGAGCGCATGGAGGATGCTGTCTTGCACGAAGATTATCAGCGGGCCGCTATGTATAAACAGCGTATCAGCCAGATTAGTAAGAAACTCGAGACAGAAGTTGCTGCCCAAAAAGGCCGCCGCGCTATCCAACTAACCGATGACGATGTGGCGCATGCTATCGCTGTGATGACCAATATTCCAGTCGAAAAAGTCCAGACTAGCGAAGCGAAGTTGCTGCGCCAGCTCGAAAAGCATCTCGGTAAGTATATCATTGGCCAGCGCGAGGCTATCGGTAAAGTAGCGCGGGCAATCCGCCGCAGCCGCAGCGGCGTAGCTAGCAGCCGGCGGCCGATTGGCAGTTTCGTCTTCATGGGGCCGACTGGTGTCGGCAAAACTCAGCTAGCTAAGGTGCTGGCACGAGAAGTTTTCGGCAGCGAAGAAGTGCTTATCAAAATCGACATGAGCGAATTCGGCGAGAAGCATAATACGTCGCGGCTGCTCGGGGCGCCAGCTGGTTATGTTGGTTACGATGACGGTGGTAAATTGACTGACAAAGTTCGCCGCCAGCCGTACAGCGTGGTGCTTTTTGACGAAATTGAAAAGGCTCATCCAGACGTATTCAACCTGCTGCTGCAGCTACTGGAAGATGGGACGATGACTGATGCTAAGGGGCGCGAAGTTAGCTTTCGCAATACGATTATCATCTTGACTAGCAATCTCGGCGCCGACAAAATGACCAAAGAGTCGGAACTTGGCTTTCACTCTAACCGCGACAAAGGCAGCGAAATCGACGATTTGCACCGCCGCAACGCTAAATTTGCTCGCGATGCTCTCGATAAGTTTATGCGCCCCGAGTTGATTAATCGCTTTGACGGGATTATCACTTTCCGAGCGTTGACTCGCGCCGAGGTCGGCAAGATCTTCGACCTGCTGATCGGCGAGCTGCGCCAGCGTTTGGTGCGCAAAGGCTTGGCCCTTACGATTAAACCCAGTGCCAAAAAATTCCTTATCGACAAGGGTTACAGTATTAAATACGGCGCCCGTCCGCTACGCCGCGTTATTGAGGACGAGGTTGAGCACGCTATTGCTGAGCAAGTACTTGACGGCGCCTATGCTAAAGGTGATATCCTAGAAGTAGGGATCAAGAAAGGAGCGATAGCGATTGAACGGCGCAGCGAAACCGACAGCCAGACGTAGTATTGTCTCGAAAATCATCGCTTTGTTGGCAGTGATAAGTATTGCTGCTGGCGGTTTTTTCTACGGGCAGACAGCCTTTGATACTTATCGAGCGTCGGCTTTCACGCCGCCTGCAGCTGTTGCCGCGGTTGAAGATTCAATCAAGCTGACTCCGGCGGCGCAGCGCACCTTCCGAGCAACTCAGCCAGCTATTGAAACTAGCGATCAGTTCAATGCTCATTGCAAAAGTACCGAACGTACCGCAGCCATCTTGGGCTGCTACTATGGCGATCGGATTTATCTTTTTGACGTCGAAAATGCCGAATTAGCTGGCGCCAAAGAAGTAACGGCAGCGCACGAATTGCTGCACGCCCAGTATGCACGGCTGAATATCTTCGAGCGGCCGCGAGTCGACGCTATGATTAAAAAGGCCTATCAAAAGGTCAAGGATGACCCGGAAATCACCAAAGCTATGGAATACTACCGGGAGGCTGAGCCAGGTGCCGAGCTAGATGAACTACATTCGATTATCGGTACCACGATTGGCGAGCTTGATTCCGACCTTGAACAATATTATGCGCGTTATTTCACTGATCGAGCGTCAATTATCGCCAAAAATCAAGCTTACACGGCGGTATTTACCCGAGTCAATGCCCGAGCTGAAGCGCTGCAATCCAAGCTGCAGTCAGCCGCTAAGCAAATCAAACAAGATGTCGAAGCTTATCAGTCCGATTTATCGCAAATTAACGCTGATATTAACAGTTTTAATGAACGGGCCAGGAGCGGTGAGTTTAGTTCGCAAGCTGATTTCGCGGTGGCGCGGTCGGCGTTGCAGCAGCGAATTAGCGCTATCAATGCTCGGCAGAGTTCGCTTAATTCGCGAATTAAAGCTTACAATGACGATGTGGCAACCCTCAAAAGCTTAGCCGTTAAGGCCGATCAGCTCAACCAAAGCATCAACGGCGTAGCGGCGCCGACTGGGGTAAATAGTGGCCAAAGCGCGCAGTAATTTCGTTTGCCAAAATTGCGGCGCCAGCTATCCGAAATGGACTGGCAAGTGCGAGAATTGCGGCGAGTGGAGCACGCTCGTCGAACAGATAGTCGAGACCAAGGGCGCTTCGGCGGTAGCGCGCAGCCATTCGCGCGGTAAGATCCTAAAGCCGCAGTCGATGCGTTCAATCGCTGCCGAGGATTCAGTGAAACGCCTGCCGACTGGTATTGCTGACCTCGACGCAGTGCTAGGCGGCGGGATTTTGCCGGCAGGCGTAATGCTGTTAGCAGGGCAGCCGGGTATCGGTAAATCGACGTTGTTGATGCAGGTAGCAGCGCATGTTGCTGAGCAATCATCGGTTCTATATGTCAGCGGCGAGGAAAGCGCTTCTCAGGTTAAGCTCCGCGCTACGCGCCTCGGTGCGACTTCTGGCGATGACCTGCAATTTGTAGCTAGCACTAGCGCTGACGACATCGCGGCAACAATTCGCAGCGGCCAATATAAATTGGTGATCATCGACAGTATTCAGACGCTTAGCCTAGAGGAAATCGCCAGTGCACCAGGCACCGTCAGCCAGATTACCAACTCGAGTAATGTCATTATCCGGGCAGCAAAAGCTTCGGATGCAGCGGTAATTTTAGTGGGCCACGTCACCAAGGAGGGATCGATCGCTGGGCCGAAAGTTCTCGAGCATCTAGTCGATGTAGTCTTGCAATTTGAAGGTGACCGTTACGGCGGCTTCAAAGTGGTGCGTGCCGTCAAGAATCGCTACGGCTCGACTAGCGAAGCGGCAATCTTCGAGATGAACGATAAGGGTTTGCGGGTCGTCGAAAATCCGTCAGCCGCGCTGTTAGCCGAGCGCCAAAACGCCGATGGTTCGGTGGTATTGGCGACGCTTGAAGGCAACCGTCCGATTCTCGTTGAGATCCAAGCTCTTGTCAACTCGACTAATTTCGGGTATCCTAAGAGAACAGCCAGCGGTTTCGATCTCAACCGGCTCAACCTTTTAATCGCGGTGCTAGAGAAGCGCACTAAGCTGAATTTATCCGACAAAGATATTTATGTGAATGTGGTTGGCGGTCTGAAACTGGCCGACCGGGCAGCAGACTTGGCAGTGGCGATGGCGATTGCTAGCGCGGCGGCTGGGCGTAAACTCGACGATGGCCTGGTGGTATTCGGCGAAGTGGGCTTAGGCGGCGAGATTCGCTCGGCACAAGGCGCCGATAAGCGCCTGAACGAAGCCAAAAAACTTGGCTTCACCCAAGCGATTGCGCCAGCAACCTCTGGCAAAAAGAATTCATTTGTAAAAGGCGTCAAAGATTTACGCCAAGCTTTGATCGGCTATCTCAAGTAGCTAGTAGCTAATCAAAGCGAAAAGAAAGGAAAATATGCAAACCAAAGACTTAATATTATTGGCGGTAACGCTGCTTATTTTGGGCGAGGTGTCGTACTTATTAGCGCGATTACCCAAAAACTCCATCAAATCAAAAGATCGGGCTATCTTGGTAGATACCTCGGTGCTGATGGACGGGCGAATTGTACCGGTAGCGCAAACTGGCTTCATCGGCGGTACGCTGGTGATTCCACGCTCGGTTATCGGCGAACTGCAGTTTCTAGCTGACCACGCCGATGCTGATAAACGTGCTCGTGCTCGCTATGGGCTTGATGTAGTCACCGAGTTGCAAGCTATGGAGCGCGTCAACGTCGAATTGCTGCAAGACGGCAGCCACGCTCGCGAAGGCGTTGACGACCGCCTACTCAAGCTAGCTAAGCAGCACGGCGCAGTGATCATGACGCTAGATTACAATCTAAACAAGGTTGCCGCCGTCGAGGGTACCGAAGTGTTAAACCTTAACGAATTAGCGCAGAGCATCCGGATGGAGCATCTACCCGGCGAGAAAATCACGCTAGAGCTTATTCAGAAGGGGCAGGACGCGCATCAGGGCGTGGGCTACCTACCAGACGGCACAATGGTTGTCGTCGAGCAGGCGAGCGCTCAGATAGGTCAGACGCTAAATGTCGAAATTATCCGTAATTTGCAGACCGCAGCCGGCCGGATGATTTTTGCTAAGAAAATAGAGACTACCAGCAAACCCCTCAAATCGACTGCCAAAGCCGCGGGCAAAACTCAAAAAACAGCGAAAATCACAGCCGCAGCAGCATCGAAAACGCCCGCAAAAAGCACTGCTAACGCTAAGCAGCGTTCTGCCGGACGCGCCCGCAGCCAATCGTCAGCTGGCAGTGCTAGCAATCGTGATTCGGCTAAAAGGGCAGGCGAGACCAAAACTCAAGTTAAACTAGCCGGCAAAAAAGCTAATTCGCCGAAAACAAAACCGCAGCCGAAGCCAGCTGCTCTAGCGACTCGGCGCCAGAGTGCTCGCCGCCGCCCAGACCACGAGAGCGACTTGATCGACCTAGCCAATAGCCAAAGCCAATAAAATCGCCAGCGCGATATATAGATAACACGCTGCTAGGAGCGTGTTATTTTGCTGGGCTTTGGCGGCAAACTACTGCGATGAAGCGGATTTAATCGTCGTCATCGCTACTACTGTTTGGATTGTAGCTGGCGCTACTAGTCGCCGTATAGTAGCCAGTGTCGGTAATTTTGGCGGTTAGCGTACCGCTGCTGGCTGCTGACAGGTTACCTTTGTGAATATTCCAGATGCCGCTGCTATCGACTTGCTTGCTGGCGACAACGGTACTGCCAGATAATAATTCGATGTTTTGCAGTTTGTAACGGCCGCTAGTATAGACGATGGATACGCCGCCGCTAGTCACTGTTAGCGTAACGTTTGGCTTCGGATCGTCGCACTTGTGTGCATCGTCGTCTTTCTCGGCGTCGTAGCTAGAGTCGTTAGGCGTGACTATCTCTTTTCTGGTGATTGGATCAGCCATTTTCATGACATCGATTTCAATCTTGGCAGCTTCGGGCGTACAGGATGTAGCTTTCTTTTTCGAGACGCGGTCAAAAGTCATCTTGGCATTAGTAGCAGCGCTAGCTTTGTTGTAATACGACGGATAAATCTCGCCCTTGATTGTCTGGATGCCGCTCGGCGCAGTATACCAGTCGCTTAATTTTAGTTTACCTTGGTCGGCATACATCTTGGAGATATCGGCCATCGTACGGTCGAAGAACATAGCTGGAATCAGCGAGTTGCCATTGCGCAGCGGCGAGGTGTCGGAATTGCCTAGCCACACCGCCATCGATAGGTTCGGCGTGTAGCCGGCAGCCCAGATATCTTTAGCGCTAACCTTGCCGTTAATCTCGCTGTTACTGGTACCAGTTTTGACGGCTGCCTTGACGCCGGCGCGACCGAGGTTGACTAGGTAGTCGCGGCCCGCCAATCCAGCGCGCGCCTTACCGTCGCCAAGGATATCGCTAACGATGTAAGCTGCTTGCTGGTCAATGACTTGCTTACTAGATTCTTTGTACTGTTTGAGCGTTTGGCCGTTGCTGTTGGCAACCTTCAGGATAGTCGTCTGCGGTTTATAAGTGCCCATTCGCCCCAGTGTCGCGAAAGCGTTAACGTGGTCAACCAAGCGCGTGCCACAGCCGCCGATAGCGCTCGATAGGCCAGCTTGCGCGTCGGCGCCTTGCGTGCAGTACTGCAAATCGCCAGCGGAGCGTATCAGCGACCAGGTGCTGCCGCTGTTGTTCTTCTCGTTGGTGGCCATAGCTTTGATAGCTGGAATATTGCGGGAGCGAGCTAGAGCTTGGCGCAAGGTAATGTTGCCTTGGAATTTGTTGTCGGCGTTGTTCGGACTATAATTGCCCGGGAAAGTTGTCTTGGAGTCGGCTAGGATCGAGCCGCTGCCGTAATTGGCGTTATTGCCGCCTTGGTTGCTAAATAGGCGGGCGTAAACAAGCGGCTTGATCGACGAACCCGGCTGAATGAAAGCGGTGGCTGCATTGTCCTGCCCGAAGCCAGCATAATTGAAGTCGCGGCTGCCGACTAGGGCAACAAGCTGACCGGTTTTAGTGTCCTCAATAGCTGCTGCGCCGTTTGAGAAACCAGCAAACTGCGAACAGTTGCGATAACCGCAGTTGCCATCGGTAATCTCGCCGTTAAATAATTTGGCTATATTGGTTTCTAGGGTTGTTTGCGCGTCGAGGTCGAGCGTCGTCTTGACCAATAAACCGCCTTCGCCGACGATAGTCTTGCCGAGCTCTTCCTCTAGCTGTTTCTTGACCATTTGGACGAAGTGCGGCGCCTTGACGTTGGCGTATTGGTCGGCCAGCGGTTTGATGGTATCCATAATGTCGACTTTCTTGGCTGCCGCTGCCTCTTGTTTGGATATGTAATTCATCGACACCATGTCGTCGAGTACTTTGTGCTGGCGTTCGACAAGCGCTTTACGGCCATAGGTATTGTACGGGTTGTAAAGCGACGGGTTGTTCGGGATAGCGGCTAGCAGCGAGCATTCCGGCAAGGTTAAATCTTTGGATGATTTGCCGAAGTAAGTTTGCGCGGCCGATTCGACGCCGTTGCGCCGGCCGCCGTACGGCGATTCGTTGAGATACAAGCCGAGGATTTGGTCTTTGCTGTACATTCGTTCGACCTCGATGGCTAGAATCATCTCTTTGATTTTGCGCGGAATACCCGACAAGCCCCGCTGCATAGCTTCGTCCTTAGTAAAGAACACTTTCTTGACCAGCTGCTGCGTTAGCGTCGAGCCGCCCTGCACGGCGTTGCCCTGCGAGTTGCTGATAAAGGCGCGAGCAATACCGCTAGCGCTGATGCCGCTGTGCTTATAAAAATCTTTATCCTCGATAGCTATAGTAGCCTTACCCATGCATGGCGCGATGGTTTTGGCGTCGACCACTAGCGTGTAGTCGCCGGTACCTTTATCCTCCCACAGCAGCTTGTCGTTGCGGTCGTAATATTTGGTGACTGTTGTTTTGACGCGCTGTGCTAGGGTATCGGGGTTGATTTTGTCGAGATCTTTGCGGAAATACGCAAACAGCGAAGCCACGCCAATAACCATCAGCAGTAAAGCTATACCAACAACCTTCAGCGCCATAATTGCGCCGTCGCGGCTAAACCAGTATTTGGCTAGGCGTTTCGGATGCAAGCGGTATAGTAAGCGCTTGACCGGATGCTTCGGCAAAGTTGCCAGATATTCGGCTTTTTTGCGCGCTCGCGCATCTTTCTTGACTCGGCGTTTGTTGGCTAAATTAGCATAAGCGCTGACGCCGCCAGCTACCTTTCGTTTCTTGTTTCCCACTTTCACTCTTCCCATAAGCAATATTTCCACCATTATAGCACTGTTCGCATCACGACGGCTAGTGCTTTTGCTGATAATTTGCAAATATGTTACTATCTCACTATTAAATAAAGAAAGGTTTCAGATGACGCTAGCAGAAGAACTAACGTGGCGCGGACTCATCAACCAGACGACGTTCGCTGATGTCAAAGATATAAACGAGCCGCGAACGTTCTATTTTGGCGTTGACCCTAGCGCGCCGAGTATGACTATCGGCAACTTGGCAGCGATGATGCTGTGCCGGCATTTTATCGACCACGGCTACAAACCGCTGCTGCTAGTCGGCGGCGCTACCGGCATGATTGGCGACCCCGATGGCAAAAAGCAAGAGCGCGACCTGCGCAATGCTGAAACAGTGGCGCGCAATGTTGAAGGTCTGGCGGCGCAATTCCGCCAAGTTTTCCGCGGTCAGGATTTTGAGATTGTTGATAATGCCGACTGGTTCTCGCAGATTAATTACATTGATTTCTTGCACAAAATCGGCAAGCATATCAGTATGACGCAGTTGCTCGACCGCGAATTTGTGCAGCAGCGTATCGGCGAGGGCGGCGCTGGCATTAGCTACGGCGAATTTAGCTATGCGCTGATTCAGGGCTATGATTTCTTGCACCTGTACCGTGAAAAGGGCGCCACTTTGCAGCTAGCTGGCGCCGACCAGTGGGGTAATAGTGTTATTGGCGTGTCGCTAATTCGCAAGCTCGAGAGCAGCGAAGCGCACGTGCTGACCGCGCCGCTGGTTATCAACAAGCAAACTGGCGTCAAATTCGGCAAGTCCGAGGGCGGCGCTATCTGGCTCGATCCCGAGATGACAAGTCCGTACAAGTTCTATCAATTCTGGCTCAACTGCGACGACGGAACCAGCGAGGATCTCATCAAAATCTACACGCTGCTCAACCGCGACACTGTTGAGGCGCTGATCGACAATCATCGAGCCAATCCAGCCGAGCGCGCCTTGCAAAAAACCTTAGCGCGCGAGGTCACCGATTTGGTACATGGCCGCCAGCGCCGCGAAAGCGTCGAGCGGGTGACGGCGGCGTTGTTCGGCGGCGGCGAGATTGCGGCGCTTAACGACGACGATTTGAACGCTTTAGCTAACGAAATCCCGACGGCTGATCTCGAGACGACGGTGATGGCAGCGCTGGTCGCTGCTGGCTTATGTGCTAGCAACGGCGAAGCGCGCCGGCTGATTCACAATAACGCGATTAGCGTCAACGGCGCGAAGATTGCCGGCGACATACCGCTGACCGAGACTAGCTTAATCAAAAAGGGCAAGAATGACTTCTTGCTGGTGAAATAATTGGAATAGGAGGAAATCATGAAGAAAATTATCGGTTTTGACTTGGACGACACGCTGGCGGTTAGCAAATCGGCGATTTCGCCGCGCATGGCGGATTTACTCGCTAAATTGCTGGAAAATTATCAAGTTTGCGTTATTTCTGGCGGCAAATTCGAACAGTTTGAGAAGCAAGTGATCGACAAGATGAACGTTTCGCCAGAATTGCTGGCGCGCTTCCACATGATGCCGACATGCGGCACGCGTTATTATACGTTTAACGTCGATGCGAACGAGTGGCAAACGCACTATAAAGAGGATTTCACTGACGAGCAAAAGCAGAAAATCGCTCAGGTTTTGGAGGAATCGGCGCGCAAATTTGATTTGTGGGAAGCGAATCCCGACGGCGAAATTATCGAAGATCGTTTGAGCCAGGTGACTTATTCAGCACTTGGCCAGCAGGCTTCGCCCGAGAAAAAATACGCTTGGGCGGAAGCCAACAAAGTTGTCCGCAAGCAAATGCGCGACGACGTTGCTGCTAAATTGCCGGAATTCGAAGTGCGCCTGGGTGGCACCACCAGCGTCGACATCACCAAAATCGGCGTCGATAAAGCCTACGGCATGAAAAAGTTGATGGAAGCCACTGGCGTGAGTAAAGAGGAAATTTTGTTCTTTGGCGACAAAATAGAAGAAGGCGGCAACGACTTCCCGGTGAAAAATCTCGGCATCGACTGCATCGCGGTGGAGCGCTGGCAAGACACCGCCTACGCGCTAGAAGGCATCATCGCCGTGACTGAATAGCTGTTTGCGAATAAGATCAGACCTAACAAAATACCCGGCTAGCTAACCGGGTGTTTTTAATAAATCAATCAAGGGAAAGTGATAAGCGAGGCGAGCCGCCCCGGCGCGAGAAACTAGAGAGAATCTCGCGCCGGAGCGGTGGTCAGTTACGCCCGTCCCTGATAACCAGGGACGAGGTCTTTGACCAGTCCACCGGCGGCGCCGGTGGGAGGCACTCCCCCTCGTAAGGAGGAGGAGGTACCTGAACGACGATACGAAGAATGTCCGGCATGATTCACCTCCTTAGCGAACCATTCTCGCGACAAGGGGTGGTCATCTGTGCCACCATGCGAGATATCTGCTCGCGACTAAATCTCGGGCAAGTATCTCGCACGGTGGGCCTCGCTTATCAAAAAACTCTTTTGGACAAGGATTCGCTCTACTTGTCAACAAAAGCTTGATATATAATATCATACTAGAGCAGCAATGTCAATACTTTTTCGCAATTTACCGCAAAATCTATAAAATTTCAAAGTAAAATAAATAACTTGACAAAAAATCTCACCAAAGAAAATAGCCCGCCGAAATGGCTCAAACCGGAATTGGGTTTTATATATCAACCCGGGAAACACTTAATGATTAAGTGTCTCAACCGTATTGAACCAATTCGGCGAGCTATTTTCTGGCGGGCTTGTTAGCCCTTTCGAGCCGCTTTAGCAGCCTTGTCGGCAGCCTC
>JABCOL020000026.1 GCA_013333625.2 Candidatus Saccharimonadota bacterium
ACTTCATTGAGTTTGCTGATAAATATTCAGTAAAAGAAGCCGTACCGATATTGCGAGATTTTATACTCAAAAGTGACATAATGGTTCATTACAAAGTGAGGGCCTTGTGTGTTGCTGAAGTTATTATGCCAGACAAAGAATTCTTGCTAGAAGTTTTATGTTATTATGAAAAAAAGCACGATGACTCAAGCAGACTAATCCTTCAGGTAGTTGATGATATATTAATTACTAATTATGAAGATGAGGATTCTGTTGTACGAAGATTTCAACTACTAAAGAAAAAGGCATTTAATTGCCCAGAACATCCCTCTGGAGTGTTTTATGCTATTGGTGATGATGAGGCAGAGCTGAATGACAAGGTCATCGCCAAGCCTCTATCAGGATTAACGAACAGTAAATGGATTAGTCTATTTATTGACTTACTGAGAGAATCGTTTAAGATAAATGGGAGAGGCGAAGGATGGAGCCGGTATGCCTTTTATCTTTGGAAGGTGTGCGAAAGCTATTTTAAGAACCTTAGCTATACAAAAGATATAGGTATAGTGCGGCTAATAGAAGAAGAGGTAGAGAAGTATCCAGAGTATACGACTGCTGGCTTTCGACGCCTACTTGAGGATATTAAGGCAAGCTTTTTGGGGCAGTTGGGCGGTGAACACTCGTACTCAATGGCGATACAACTAGTTAACCGATTAAACTCAACTGACGATAGGGCAATTTGCTCTGAGGACGAGCTTTTGTTTGAGACAGAAGAGATCATAAGATCACTGGATAGGTGGGTGAAGCAGGAGGGATCTTCTCTGTTATGTAGGAGTGAAGTGGACGCACAAAGAAACATTGCCATACGCTTTCATAATTTACTGTTGGAAAAATACAATAAGTCGGATATCCACACTAGATTTGAGCGTGAGGCGCAAGAGCTGGACGGAACGCGTACTGACTTTCAGGTGTATCATGGATTTCTTGGTCCAGTGATTATTGAGTTAAAGCTGTCAACACACTCAGAACTGTACGGGCGAAGGAGTTTAAAGAAAACTAGGTCATTTGATTCAATGAAAAAATACATGCTGCAATTTAATGCCAAAAATGGTATACTTCTGATATACAAACATCAATCAACTGAAGACGAGACGTTCGAAAAAATACTACACAATGCCAGAAAATATTATGAGGAAATACCTGGAGTTAAGGTGATGACGATAGGTAGGTAAAACCTTTCTGCTATACTATAGTTATGGCGCAAACATTTTTCTTCTATGACCTAGAAACCAGCGGATTAAACCCGCGGCAAGACCGCATTATGCAGTTTGCGGGGCAGCGAACGGATATGAGCCTTGAGCCGATTGGTGAACCGTATAATCTGCTGGTGACATTAAATGATGATACCTTGCCGAGTCCTGACGCGCTGATGGTAACTGGCATCACGCCGCAAAAAACGGTCGAGGAAGGCTACACTGAGGCACAGTTTGCACGGATGCTGAGTGAGGAGATTTTTACGCCGGATACCATCGCGGTTGGATTTAATAATATTCGGTTTGATGACGAGTTTATTCGCCATTTGTTGTGGCGTAATTTTCACGATCCGTACGAGTGGAGCTGGAAGGAAGGCCGCTCGCGTTGGGATTTGCTGGATGTGGTGCGGTTGACGCGGGCGCTTAGGCCGGAGGGGATCAAGTGGCCGCTTGATGACAAAGGTGAGCCAAGTAACCGCTTGGAATTAATCACCAGCGCCAACGGTATAGCACATGAAAACGCTCACGATGCTTTGGCGGACGTGACGGCGCTGATTGCCGTGACGAAATTGATTAAGCAAAAGCAGCCGCAACTGTATGATTACTTGCTAAAAATGCGCGATAAAAAAGTAGTCCAGCAGCTGGTCAATGTGGACGATAAAAAACCGTTTGTCTATGCCAGCGGGCGCTATGATAAAGAATTTGCTAAAACCACGGTGGCCTTTCCGCTGACGACCAGTCGAAACGGCGGTGTGGTTGTCTATGATCTGCGCTATGATCCGACGCTGTTTGTTGGGCTGAGTGCGGAGGAATTGGTGAAGAAAATATTTGCGTCGTGGGAGGAGCGGCAGGCTGAGGACTTCGTCAAATTGCCAGTCAAAGAGTTGCAGTACAATCGCTGTCCGGCGGTGGCGCCGCTGGGTGTGTTAGAACAAGGCGATGGCTGGCTGAAGATTTCGCTTGATCTAAAGACAGTGCAGAAACATCAAAATATTTTACTGAATCACCCGGACTTTGCCGAAAAATTACGGACTATTTTTGAAAACAAACCGGCCTTCAAAAAACTGCCCGATCCAGAAGCGCAATTGTATGACGGCTTTTTGAACGACCGTGATCGTATCCGTGTCGAAGCGGTGCGCAATGCCGATGAACGCGAGCTGGCTGATTTTCATCCAGAATTTCAGGACGAACGTTTAGCGCCGCTATTGCTGCACTACAAAGCACGCAACTTTCCGCGTTCGCTCAGTGAATACGATTTGGCGCAGTGGGAAACGTGGCGGGCGCAGCGCTTGCAGGCGCAATTGCCAGGGTTTATGGCGTCTCTGCAGCGGTTAGCGCCGACAGCGACTGACGAGCAGCAGTTTATTTTGCAAGAATTGCAATTGTGGGCTGAGTCTACATTACCAGCTAGCGATTAGATTTTTCGCGTGCTAGCTGCTATTCTTTTGGAGGTAAAGGACGTTGAACAGCATTTTCTATGTAGGTGAATATGTTTATGACTATCATTGCGTATAGCAATAACATAACCCAGTATGGTACTGATATGTGCGTGCCAGGTATAGCGCCGACTAGTACGAAATTCATTAGCGAATCGTAAATGTCGTGGCGCAGCAAAAATAGAGGTACACCGATAAGGCACGCCAATACAACACGAATCTTGATGCTGAGGACAGCGAATAGTTCAATTAATGCTCTCATTTGACTATACTATAGCAAATATACTATAGTATGTGCAACGATAAGCGCGATACAGTTTTAGTTTATTTGGATGATATTTTAAGTGTAATACGTGCACAGATGTTTTGCTGTAATGGATTTTTTTACTGAAAAATGCTAAAATAAGTAGTCATGTCAGATAGTATCAAGATCACCGGTGCACGCCAAAATAACTTAAAAAACGTGAGTTTGGAAATTCCACGCGATAAGTTTGTAGTGGTGACAGGACTTAGCGGCAGCGGCAAATCAAGCCTGGTTTTTGATACTATCTATGCCGAAGGACAACGGCGCTATGTTGAAAGCTTGAGCAGTTATGCGCGGCAATTCTTGGGCATCATGGACAAGCCAGATGTTGACTCAATTGATGGATTGAGCCCGGCAATTTCAATAGATCAAAAATCAACCAGTCGTAATCCGCGTTCAACGGTTGCCACGGTAACAGAAATTTACGACTATTTACGCTTGTTGTTCGCGCGTGTTGGCGTACCTCATTGTCCGGCGCCTTTGCCAGATGGTAAGCGCTGCGGCAAGCCGGTACAACGACGAACAGCACAATCAATTATTGATGAAATCATGAAATTACCTGAAGGCGCAAAATTAATGATCCTGGCGCCGATTGTTAACCAGAAAAAAGGCGAGTTTCAGCACATTCCTGAACAGTATATGCGCAGCGGTTTTGCTCGAGCGCGAGTGGACGGCGTAATTTATGCACTAGATGAGTTTCCAGAATTACAAAAAAACTATAAGCATGATATCGAACTGGTCGTTGATCGCTTGGTGATGCGTCCAGACATGATTTCGCGCGTATCGCAATCAGTCGAACAATCGTTAGAATTGGCTGGCGGTATAGTCCAAGTGTTGAATGCGGATAGCGGCGAGATTTTGACTTATAGCCAGCGCTATGCTTGTGTGGATCACCCGGGCGAGGAGATTCCTGAATTGGAGCCGCGGTTATTCAGTTTTAACGCGCCGCAAGGTGCTTGTCCGGTATGTACGGGGCTGGGCACACGAATGGAGATTGATCCTAGCTTGGTTTTTAACAAAAATTTGACGATTGCCGAAGGTGCAATTCGTCCGTTTAATCGTTTCAGTGTCGACGCTTGGTATATGAAACGGCTTGAAGCGGTAGCGGCTGAACATGGTTTTAGTCTACACGTACCAGTGCGCGAACTAAGCGACGATGTGCGGAAATTATTGATGTATGGTACAGGCGAGCAAAAATATCGTGTTGAGCTAGGTAATGGCCGGCACTATGATTCGACCTTTGAAGGGATCATTCCAAATCTCGAGCGTCGTCACCGCGAAACTGATAGCGACTTCATGCGCAAAGATATTGAGCGATTTATGCGTGAACGCAAATGCACAGCCTGCAAAGGCGCTCGCCTCAAGCCGGTAGTCTTAGCAGTGACGGTTAGCGGCTTGTCGATTATGGATATTTGTAATCTAGACGTCGAGAACGCCTTAGATGTCTTTAGTCAGCTGAAATTTGATGACAACGAAATGAAGATCGTCAAACTAGTGATTAAAGAGATTAACGCTCGTCTGGGATTTATGAATAACGTAGGGTTGAATTATCTAGAACTGGGGCGAGCTGCTAACACTCTGAGCGGCGGCGAGGCACAGCGGATTCGTCTAGCGACACAGATTGGCTCTGGGTTGCAAGGGGTGCTATATGTGTTAGACGAACCGTCAATCGGCTTGCATCAGCGCGACAACGATCGATTGATCAAAACGCTCAAGCATTTGCGCGATCTGGGCAATACCGTATTGGTGGTCGAACATGATGAGGAGACAATCGCTGCAGCTGATTTTTTGGTGGATGTGGGTCCAGGTGCTGGCGTGCATGGCGGCGAGATTGTAGCTGCCGGCACGCCAGCCGAGGTGGCACAGAATCCGGCCAGTATTACCGGACGATATTTATCTGGAGCAGAAAAAATATCGGTGCCTAAGAAACGCCGTGCGGTCGAGAAAGATCGCAAACTTGTCGTTCGCGGTGCTAAGGAGAATAACCTTAAAAATATTGATGTCGAGTTTCCGTTGGGCGTAATGACATTAGTGACTGGCGTTAGCGGTAGCGGCAAATCGACACTAGTCAATGACATTGTAGCCAACGAATTGACGGCGCGTCTGCATCGAGCGCAGACTGTGTCCGGTGATCATGATAGAATTGACGGCGTCAAGCAATTAGATAAAGCTATCGTCATTGATCAGTCGGCGATAGGCCGCACGCCGCGTTCTAATCCAGCAACTTATACGGGCGTGTTTACGCAGATTCGCGAATTGTTTGCTAATACTCCCGAGGCTAATATTCGCGGCTACAAAGCAGGGCGTTTTAGTTTCAATGTCAAGGGTGGTCGCTGCGAGAATTGCCAAGGCGACGGTGTGATAAAGATTGAAATGCACTTTTTGCCTGACGTTTATATACAGTGTCCAGAATGTCATGGCAAGCGTTACAATCGCGAAGCGCTAGAGATTAAATATAAAGGTAAAACTATTAGCGATATCCTAGAAATGACGGTCGAGCAAGCCTGCGAGTTTTTTACTAATATTCCAGCTATCTCCCGCAAGCTCGAGACTATTAACGAAGTTGGCCTGGGTTATGTGAAGCTTGGGCAGCCAGCGACGACGTTCTCTGGCGGCGAGGCGCAGCGCATTAAATTGGCGGCAGAGCTATCACGTCGTTCGACTGGTAAAACACTTTATATACTCGATGAGCCAACAACTGGCTTACACACTGCTGATGTTCGCAAATTGCTTGAGATTTTACAAAAATTAGTCGATGGCGGTAACAGTATGATAATCATTGAGCATAATCTGGAAGTCATTAAATGCGCTGATTGGATTATTGATATGGGTCCAGAGGGTGGACAGGGGGGTGGCAAAGTGGTTGCTGCTGGCACGCCAGAAGACATTGCAAAGAATCCAGAAAGTCAAACTGGGAAATACTTACAGAAGCTGTTATAAAAGATAATATTTGCAAAGACTAAAAGCCCAATCTCGGACGAAAGATTCGGTGCGGATTTACGTTATTTTTTCCGTTTGGACGTCTTGGTTTTTGAGAATAAAACTTGGAACTGTTTTTTGAGAGCCGCGCGGTTTGATGGTTTCTTGAGCGCGTGAATGATCATCGGCGAGACAGAGAGGAATACGATTATAAGCGCAGCAACCTCGATGTTAACGCCTGCTTTGGTAAGTAATTCACCGGCGTAATAACCTAGATAAACAAACAGTGATGACCACAAGAATCCGCCGATAATGTTAAAAACCAAAAATGTTCTGTAATGCATTTTGCTGGCGCCAGCAACGATTGGCGCAAATGTGCGGACGATTGGCGCGAAACGAGCCAACACGATAGTAATTGAACCGTGCTTGTCGTAGAATTTTTCAGTTTGCACTAAATATTTTTTCTTGAAAAAACGCGAATTTTCTTTTTCAAATAATTTGCGGCCGACCTTATGTCCAAAACTATAGCCAACACTATCGCCTAACACGGCTGCCAAAAATATCAGGATAGCGAATAGATGAATATCAATTGGCAAAATATGCTGTTGTACCATGTAAGCTGCCGTAAATAGCAAGCTGTCGCCTGGAAATATGAAGCCGATTAATAAACCTGACTCAGCAAAAACTACCAATAAGATAATTGGCACGCCGAGATGAATAATCAAATTAATAAAGGCTTCCATACTAGAGATGATTATAGCACAGATTTCTAGCACCAGCTAATGGAACAGGTTTGGGTCTAAAAATTTATTGTCGAAACGAATCGGGGATATCGTGAATTACCAGCTTGGTTAGAATCATTATCATAAACATGTTATAATAGAGAAGCAATAGTAAACCTCCGGAAAGGTATCTAACGAAAGGAAGAGAGAAATGGGAGAAAAAATTACTCTGAAGATTGCTAAGCGCGAAGTGCTTGGCAAAAAAGTTAAGACGCTACGTCGCCAAGGAATTACGCCAGGCGTGGTTTACGGTGCGGGTATGGAAGCGGTGCCGATTCAGGCTGAAGCTGGCGAAGTGCTGCGCGTCTATAAGCTAGCTGGCAAGCATACGCCCGTCCAGTTGCTAGGCAGCGAGCGGCGCATAGCGATGATTAAGGATGTTGAATCATATCCGACTAGGTCAAATGCTCTTCGCCATATTTCTTTTCACGCAGTTCGGGCTGATGAGCCAGTAATTGCCGAAGTGCCGATTCGTTTGAGCGGTACAGGAGAATCTGAGGCGGAGCGTGCCGGCTTGGTAGTGCTGCAAGCGCTTGAGAAGATCAAGGTCAAGGCTTTGCCGATGGATCTACCAGAAGTATTGGAAGCGCCGACGAGCGGTCTTGTTAAAGAAGGCGACCGCGTGACCGTGGGCGATATTGTTTTGCCGGATGGTGTTGAGCTGGTCGATAGCGACGACGGCCGCGAAGGCACGGCTGACGATGATATTACGGTCAAAGATTTGGTTGTGGCAAACGTCTATGAGCCGAGCGCTCTAGCAGCTGCCAACGATGCTGCGGCCGGTGAGGCTGAGTCCGCTGACGCCGAACAAGTCGAAGTTACGGGAGAAGCTGAAAAGACTGAAGCGTCGGAATAGTCTAGTCTTAGATTATCAAAAAACACCGTCATGATTTGGCGGTGTTTTTCTATTGTTGCTACAGTCGGAAATGTTAGAAATTACTCCTCGATGAATCCGCCTGATTGCCGCGCCCACAACTTGGCGTAAACGCCGCGTTTTTTGGCAAGCAATTGATCGTGCGAACCGTCTTCGACGATACGTCCGTTTTCCAGGACGATGATACGATCCAGCTTAGCGATGGTCGATAAACGGTGGGCGATGACAATTGACGTTCGGTTTTTCATCAATGTTTCCAGCGAATTTTGGATTAGCGCTTCTGATTCTGAGTCTAATGCTGATGTCGCCTCGTCAAGTACTAGAATCGGCGCATCTTTCAAAATCGCCCTGGCAATGGCGATGCGCTGCCGCTGTCCGCCCGAAAGTTTGACGCCGCGTTCACCAACTAGCGTGTCAAAACCGTCTTGCAATTTGACGATGAAGTCGTAAGCGCCAGCTTTCTTGGCAGCTTTTTCAATTTCAGCATCAGTGGCGTCGGGTCGGCTGTAGGCGATATTTTCGCGTACTGAACGATGAAACAACAGCGGCTCTTGCGGTACGTAGGCAATTTGCTGGCGCAGGCTTGCCTGGGTAACTTCGGCGATGTTTTGCGCATCAATGGCAATCTCTCCTGAGTCAATATCGGCAAACCGTAACAATAATTTGGTGAGGGTAGTTTTGCCAGACCCGCTTGATCCGACTAAGCCAATTTTTTCACCTGGCTGAATATCGAGCGAGAAATCATGAAACAGAGTGTCGCCTTGGCCTTCGTCGTGCGTAAAGGTTACGTTGTTCATGACAATGCCGCCGCGTTTAATCTTTAGTTTTTTGTCGCTACGATCAACCAGCGTCGTTGGTGTTTTAAGGATTTCTACCATCTCGTGAGCATCGCCAATAATACGATTGTAACTGCGCATGATGCCGTTCATGTTCCACAACTCGTGCGCTACGCTGCCTGTATACGTTATGATTAAGTAAACTGATGCTACTGATACTAAATTGTGCTGAGCGGCGTATACTGCAAAAGCAATTGCGCCAATTTTGATAATCGTGTTGATGGTCGAATAAACGGTACTAACTTTCAGGAAACCGCGCATCGTACCCAAGCTAGCGCTGCGCCATGAACCTACCGTTTTTGAAAAGCGCTTTTGCTCTAGCGATTCAGCGCCAGATGATTTAACTGCTAGGATATTTGAAACCATGTCGGCTAATTGGCCGCTAACTTTATTGCTGGCTTTAGCCTCTTTTTCGCTCAATTTGGCCATTGGCCTAGAGCCAAAATAGACGGCAATACTAAAAATAATTGAAAAGACAAACAGGAATAAAGCATATTGCCAAATAAATGTCGATAAAATGATTATTGATCCAGCTAAGGAGATAACTAATGGCAAAATCGACCAGAAAATTGTATCCCAAAAACGTTCGACTGCACCGTTTAGTTTGTTGGTTTGGCTGACGAGCGAACCGCCAAATTTATTAGCATGGAAAAACATTGTTTGATTGGTCAATTTACTAAAGCAGCGCGAGTGTAAATCGCGTTGCAATGCAGTCTCGAATGTCCAGACGAGATACAATACTAAGCGCCAGCCAATCACCGTTGAACACAGTTCGCTAGCGCCATACAGAACAATTAGCGTCCATAAATTATTAGCGGTTTGCAGCTGGTTGTGCTGGATAATATTAAGCAGCTCTGCGATAACAAGCGGGCCGACAAAAATAGAAATAACAATCGTAGTAATTGCAAAAAGTATCGCTAGATTTCTGCGGCGCCTGTAAGGTACAGATACTTGCCAGAATAGGCGTAAAATTTCTTTATCGTTAATTTTATTTTTCAAAAGTATCTCCTTCTTTTGTGCAGTTTATATTGTGAGCAGTTTGATCATTGGTAAGGTGATTCAAACGCGAGATTTAGAGGAACTCTTTTGGCTGGAGTTCATAGATTAACCAATTATAAGGTATAATCTTGGTATGAGTCAAGAACAAACAATTTCGTATGTTTTAATAACAGGCACTACTAGCGGCTTGGGTAGAGAATTTGCTCGTATATTTGCGCAAAATGGTTATAATATCGTTGCTGTTGCGCGTAACGAAGTTCTATTGCAGTGGCAAAAACAGGAGTTAGAGCGCCAGTTTGGCGTTGAAATGGTCTACATAGTTAAAGATTTGAGTGCTGAGAATAGCGCTCAAGAAGTTTATGACGAGATTAAACATAAAGGCATTGATATAGATATCTTAATTAACAATGCCGGGTTTGGTTCGTTTGGTCGCTATGTTGATGTCGATTGGCAGCGCCAGAAGGGGCTTGCTAGCGTTAATATGCTGGCCGTGATGCAGTTGTCATATCTATTTGGTAAAGATATGGATCGTCGCGGTGAGGGTAAGATTGTTAATATTGCATCGATTGCCTCGTTTCAAGCTGGGCCGTATATGGCGATGTATTATGCCTCGAAAGCTTTTGTCCGCTCGTTTTCTGAAGCTTTGCATGAAGAAATGAAAAGTTCTGGCGTGTCGGTGACGGCGATTTGCCCAGGTCCGGTAGCGACTAACTTTGAAAGAAATGCTCATATGATAAACTCGGCAATGTTCACTAGGCTTAGAGTTTATACACCAGAAGTAGTTGCCGCGAAAAGCTATCGCGCTATTATGAATAATAAAGCAGTGTATGTAGTTGGTTGGCCGAATAAACTTTTGGTGTTTTTGACGCGATTTTGTAGCTTGAAGTTTAGCAGAGTTCTCGCTAGTAAAATTAATTTAGGTGGCGGGCGAAAATAGCCTGGTCTGATCAGTAATTTAATTGTTGAAAATCATGACCAAGAAGTGTAGCATGATAAGTTTTGTAAAAAAGCATTGTATTTTTATTGTAAATGATTTACAATAAAAATATGACACAAATAGTTAGTCGAAGAATCACGAAATATACTGATAGTATACTATCAATTTTATGCCAGTTGCAGCATGCTACTAATGCCGAGATTGCTAGCCGGTTGCGAGAGTCGTATTCAAATGTTAGCGATACTACGGTACATCGTATTACGCAGCGCTTGCGCGACGATGGCGTTATTGGACTGGCGCCTTCCTCAAGACAGGGCTGTTTGCGGTACGACTTTTCGCCGGAATCACACGATCATTTTATATGCAGCGAGTGCGATAGTTTACAGGATATCAAAGTTCCTGATTCAGTGCGTTGCCAGATTGAGCGCCAGCTTGATGGCTGTTGTTTCGATGGTCCTTTAGTGATTACTGGAGTATGTCAACAATGTAAAAATAGAAGGAGGAATTATGGCATTAATTAGTATTACAACTAAACAAGAGTTTGAAGAAAAAGTACTAAAAAGCAAGCGTCCGGTCTTGGTCGATTTTTGGGCGCCATGGTGTCCGCCGTGTCGAGCGATGGCGCCGATATTGCAGCAGATCGCTGACGAGACAGATTTTGATATTGTTAAAATTGACACTGATGCTAGTAATGACAACAAAGAACTGGCTATGCACTACCGCGTGCAGGGTATACCAAATATGAAGATTTTTGTTGCTGGCGAGGAAGTTGCTGAGCTGATCGGTATGAAGTCAAAACAGACACTAATTGATGCGTTGGAAAAAGCTAGAGAAAATGCTGATTAATATGTTATCGCAGAATAATAATTTATCAAAACTTTTTGTACGAAGATTGATCGATATATTTATCGCATCATGGCTTATTGTTAATCATTTACAAAACTAAATTATGAGTTTTGTAAACGTTCTTGGTAGTATTGCTAGCCAGCTATTTAGGTTTATTCAATGAATCTGAGGTAATAATATACCAATGTATAAACTATTAATGCTAATATAAGATATTAAGTAATCTACGAAAGGATACATTACATGAGTCAAGCTAAATTGCCTAAAGATAACGCATGGGAAGCTTTTGAAAAAACTTCTGGTGATTCACGCGACGCTTATAAAATTGAACGATCTAAAAACTGCTGGATTATACGTAAATTTGATAAAAATTCCATAGCAATGGGTGAAGCTCCTTGGGTTGTCGCTGATAGTGGCGAAGTGATTAGAGTTGGTTATCCGCTCTCGCTCGAGGCAGTGCTTGCAGAAGTTGCACGACGTACCGAGAACGACTAAGCTAAAGGCGTAACTACAATGATACTACGCTCTAAACCGCTTTTATATGACCAAATCGCGACCGATCCAATGAATGCTGATTTTGCCAATAGAGGTTGGTCGCCTGTGTATTCTGCTTCGTCAAGTTCGCGAATTGTACTGGTCGGGCAGGCGCCAGGTCGAATTGCTCAGCAAACGCTAAAGCCGTGGAATGATGCTAGCGGTCGTTTGCTTCGGCAATGGCTGAACGTAACGGATGAGCAGTTTTACGATCCTGATCTCTTTGCGTTGATGCCGATAGATTTTTATTATCCAGGCAAGGGAGCACACGGTGATTTACCGCCGCGCTTGGATTTTGCCAGGAAATGGCATCCGCGTTTGCTAGCGCAGATGCCGAATGTGCGATTGACAATTTTGGTTGGTTCGTATGCGCAAAAATATTATCTTGATCGCCGCGCCAAGCAGAATTTGACAGCAACTGTGGCGGACTTTAATATGTATTTGCCAGATTGTTTTCCGTTGGTTCATCCATCGCCGCTCAATATTGGCTGGCGCAAACGTAATCCCTGGTTTGAATCGGACGTTATTCCAGTTCTACAAACTATAGTTAAGGAGGTGCTGTCATGACAGTTTATAAAATTAAACGAATTTACGAATCGCCAGAATCGGACGATGGCTACCGCG
>JABCOL020000027.1 GCA_013333625.2 Candidatus Saccharimonadota bacterium
AAGTGACGTAAAATCGATGTTTTCTGACTTGACCTTGTCAACTGTGGTTTTTCCATCCTCTCCTACCACAAGCACACCACTCTTAGTACCTCCATTGATAGAATCGAGAGGTATAGATTTTTCTTTTGGCTTGCCTTCGAGAGTTAAGATTGATGACATGCCATCAATCAAATCATTATGCAATACAGACGTTGAGATGTTGTATTCAACCACAGCACCTTGCTCGTGCGGCATAGCCGGGGCAGTACGCCCTCGAACAGCGTTAGTGCCATTGTTTCCAGATATCAGGACCGTGACGACTTCCATTTTGTCAGGAGTCTTTTCACCAGCGGCGTCAATTCTATCGATGACAATATCAATACACGTACTGGTTTCCGCACCTACGGTAGAGGATAGCGGAATCGTCGTATCTGTATCACTGATTGACGCACTTAATGTTGTAGGCGGTATGTTTGAAGTTTTTCGTAGTTTATCCATTTCATTTTTCCTTTAGTTATTTACTTCTTCCAACTGGCAGGGTCTGGCACTTTCTTTGGTATGACCACAGATGTGATCGTGGCTATACCATAGGAGGCGTTGCTCGATCTGCCGTCTACTCGGTAGTTATTGACCACCTTATTTATTTTCAGTGATTTTTTGGTACTTGGGTCGCTAAAAGTTACGTGTCCTCCTTCTGTATCGTTAAACGCAAAATCGTTGAATTTATCGCTGTTAAATCCGGTCGTTACCATGGCACTAGAGACCGTAATGTCTTTCAGGGTGTGCAAAACACGTTTCTTGCCGGTGCCGCTCACCGTAATGGACAATGATCCGCTCACGCGTAGTAGCTCGATGTAGGTCTTCTTCATCTTTGCCCAGCTCATATGCCCTTTATCGAAGTGGAGTAGCCCTGTCCGGAACGTAGACACAAAAGGCTCGCCGTCATCGGTTATGTACTTTTCGCTAAACTCGACAATTCGATATTTGCCGTTGTTGTCCGGTGTTGAGCGAAGCCCCATCAATCGCTCGCGTCCATCGCTCGGAGTAAAGGTAATAAGCTTCTTGATACCAATAGTCCACGGACGTATCCATGCCTTCAGCTGCAAGTCCAGTATCCAGATTTCATTATTGACCTTGGATTGGGCGGCTGGTACGGCGTCAAATATTTTTCCATCAAAGTGTACACTTGATATCCCGCGGCCATATAGCGGGTTAATACCATCAAAATCTGGACGAATAGCTAGACTGACCTCTTCAGTACTCAATACGTTCAGCAGGTCAGGTTTAGCGCCAGTGGTATTTTTGCCTCTGGAGCAGGTAAAGAATAGGTTGTTGTCTGCCTCAGTAACTGAGCCGGCGGCGTATGTACCGTAAGAACCGACAACCCGGGCAATATTAGGTACAATGAACGATGTATTACCAACAGTCATCGAGGTGAGCGTAAGCTGGTTTTGAGAACCCTCGCCAGATGCGGTTGTCATAAACACTACGTTTACTGGTTCACCACGCCCATCACGATAGCTGCGGACGGTGATTGGTATTTCACCAGTACCTTTGTTTATCTCGACCCACCCGCCGCCATAGAAGGCATTGAATGCACTGATATATTTACCAACGCCGCCCCAGTAGACCTTATCGTCTACACCAACGCCAAATATACGGTAGCTCGATCCAGTGATATCACGAAGAACGGGACCGGAAGTAGTGTCGGCTACAGGAGCCTCCACAGCTACGTTTTGCGCGGTACGCCCCAAATCTCGATACGAGTTAGTCGATACCGAGTCAATATACGTTTCGTCATTCGACATGTCGCTGTAGTAGATGTTGTAACGGGTGGCTTTTGGTACGGCATCCCAGGTTAATTCCAGGTAGTCCTCAACTTCGCCTGTCTGCCGCCACTGGTTGCGGATACGGCTGGTTTTTACGGAGATTTCAGCTGATGCCATTGTTTCGCCAACTTCATTGACCGCCGAGACTTTATAAAAGTTGGAATAGCTGCCGGTTGCTAGATTCTTAGAATTGGTAACCTTGAGGTTTTTTGGCGCGTTGATACCTTCAAATTTCTTCACCTTATTGTTAGCGATGTCGTAGAACGCCAGAACATCCTTACCATTGACGATGTATACGCAATCGTCCACTTGATAGAACTTTGCTTCATATCCAGGTGCGAGCTTTTCTCCGGTTGCTTCCTGCCATGCTCCGCCGTTTGATCGCTTGACGATGCCGTCTTCCACGATGATCGCCCATTCTTCTAGTCCACTGGCCGTTGCTAGCATTTTTACGGTGAACTTGTCAAAGCCGTCGGGCATTTTACCTAGAACAGGGAAAAACGTTTTTGTGCCCCAACGCGGATACAGCACACCATCCTGCCTTAGCATGTAATTTACGGCAGAACGGAGTGTGTTATTCGGTAGGCGTGCCTCGTCTAGATAGCTGTTAACACCACCGCTAAAATTCGGGATGATAATGTTCTGTGTTTTAGCGCTGCCACCTGTCATACGTGGGGGAGTTTGTACTGCCATTACCAATCTCCTCCTATCCCAATGTCGCCCTCAATTCCGCTAAACTGCCCATCAGGAACTAGCTCATTGCGCTGCCGCATATTTGCTAGGAGTATCATGGCGTCACTGTTATATTTCGTGTATAGGTTGGCATCGTCATTTACGAACAGTTCTGCTGTTACGTAGGCTATGGCGAAGTTTGGGTCGCTCATTTCTAGTACATCATCTAGTTTTGTTGGAATAAACGGCTCGCGATAGTATTTAACGATGATAGTTTTGTCAATTTCCTGATCGCTAGATTTTGGTATCCAACCTAGCCGAAGTTTATGTCCGATTTGTGGATTTCCTAGAATAGTAATAAACTTGCCATCTTCGCCAGTTAGCTGGCTAGGAGACTTTACATTCAGTGGTTCTGAGCTGCCCTGTAGGTAGAATCCGCTAGATAGCGAATATCCTTCCGGCAGGTCATACTCGCGCTGCCCAGGTTGAATAGGACCGATATCACCTACACTAAACAGCTCATTCCATTTAGTAACGTTATCCGTTGACCAGCGGCGTACAGCCTTCTGTAGCAGGTTTAGTCGTATTTGCCCGTCCTCATCATTGAGTGCAGGCGCATCTGCCGCTTGTTCGTATGCTACGTGGACACTCTTTAGTATCTCGTTGACTTTCATTCTGAACTCCTTATCTTACGCGCGGCGTTGGTAGCGCCGACTTACTAATTTTGAACTGCGACGGGGCTTTGATGCCGGTAACGATGTTCTTGTTTGAGCCGACGTTGCCGAGGCTCACATTTGGATCTTTCGCAAAGCCGTATGGGCTAGAGAGCTTCATCATCTTGACGTTGTAGTCTGGCACTGAAATTCCACTGACAGTACCGCCTCGTCGTCCACCGCCACCGCCTGAGCCGCGTCTAGCACCTCCGCCACCGTTTCTGGATTGCGAAGTAACATTACCGTTCTCGTCCATGATTAGGGACCGCAGGGCTTGGTACTGATCTTTGGATATACGTCCGTCGTTGTAGAAACTCTTCAGCATAGAATCTTCTACGAAACACTTGTCGGCGATTGACTTCCTGCGTCCAGCATGTAGAGTGTTAACCAGCTGCTCATTCGACATATCCTTGGTTGCCTCTTTGAGGTATTGCAGTTTAACATCTGCTTTATAACTTGCCTGCGTTGCATAGGTTAGCTGTTCCTTGTCAATGCCATTTTCTGCAGCGTAGCGTTCTTTAACCCAGGCTGGCATATCGGCGTACTTCTTATTCTTGTTCAGGTCGATAGCTTGATGGACTATTGCTTTATCGTTTGATTTAGCGGCGAGGGCAGATAGTTTATCGGTAATATCGTTTCCGGTATTGCTGTTTGTTTCACTCGAACCTCTTTGCTTTAATCCGTAACCTAGTACGTAGTTGCGGTAGGTGGCGTCTGATTCATCTTTTGAATCTTTAGCAAGTCTCTTATGAACTTCTCGAGCAACTTCGCCGCCTTTTGTTCTGATCGTCCCATCACCGTCTTGTGTGTAGTCGCCGCGAGCAATCTTGGCTTTTAGTGCCACGGGCAGTCCGTCTGAGCCAGTTGCCTGAGACATTTTGCTGAGTTTATCCATTGCTGCGGTGTCGCCATTTTTAGCACGCTTCTCCAGAATATCCATCTTTCTGGAGTCCTGAACGAGGTTATAATACTGCTTAGCCTCTTCGGGATTGTTTAATAGCATCTCTCTAAACGCAGCACTGTCTTTATCGTTAAGCGCATGTCGTTTGGTGTCATAGAACTGCTTCTGCTCATCAAGGGCATTCTTGCCGAAGAGCATTCCTTTAACGATATTTGTCGGCGAGCGGTCAACAGGTGTCTGAACGTTGCCTTTGCTATCCTGTGTATAGCCATCTTTTAGGGCAGTAGCCCCTTGAATTGTGCGCTTTATCTGTGCACCGGTTGGGGCTATATCAAGCATTGCGGTGCCGATCTTACCAGCATCACCACTCGATAAACCTTCGCCAGCGGTAAGTCCAGCCTTAATCAACTTTGATACAGCGGGCGTGCCGTAACGGGAAATGTCTGAATCTTCGCCAAAAATGGTTTTCTTAGTTTTGTCGTCTATAAATGCTCCAACAAGTGCGGGACCACCCGGAACAAACTTGGAGGCTTCGCCTAGAAAACGCTGACCTGCTTGCGCGGTATTATTCAGAAGGTTGTCGTTAGCATCGTCCTCGTTACTGGCAAAGTCGTTATAAGTGTCTATTGTCGCCTTCAGGAAGTCTGGCAGTTGTTCTTGTCCGGTTACCATCTTCAGCCCATAGTTAGCAGCGGCCGCTGCGATGATGAATTTGGCTTTCTGGGCGGGCGTAAAGTCCTTAAAGAACTGTAGTCTCATGTTGTTTACCTCTAATCCAAACTGTGTAAACACGCCGAGCGCTTTGGAGTTCATCCCAAACGGACGGTCGCCAATGCCGCGCCCAGCTAAGGTTGCTTTAGTAGCTAGGTCAGCCTGCCTAATAGCTGCGTCTCCAGATAATCCTTTGCTGAGCGCCTCGTTGTATGCGCTGCGCCAGCTCAGCTCTCCAGTAAACTTCTCAATAGCTTCCATCGGAATGGAGGCAGCGTCAGTGTACTTTCGGATGATGCCGCGCCGCTGCGATGAGGCATCGGTATAGCGGGCTTTCATGAATGAAGATTTATTCAGCGGGTCGCTTGCTTCGTCAAAGCCAGAGTGAATCATCTGCTTGATAGCTTTCATGAACGATGGCAACCCGTCTCGGGCAATTGTCTGCGGAACGCTTAGGACCTGCGCTACGGCTGCCGTGGCTGAGCCTGGTATAGTGTTAGCGCCGACGATACCTTGCGCCTTGATTGAAACATCCACAGCCCTACCAAAGCCTTTATCAATGAGCATACGATCAAAAGAGTTAGTTTTTCCAGCAAGGATATTGCCGTATTCCTGCCATGCGACGATGAGCGGGGAGCGTCTACCTTCTTTGAAGTTCTTGTGTTTTGGCTTGCCAGTCTCGACTTGCGCCATCGCTTCGTTAAATCCGAGCTCTTCAATGGCTTTGTCTAGCTTAATCTCCTTAGCTTTCTGGAATGTTCGGAAGGCATTTTCAACTACCCGCACGCGTGAAGCAGCAGGAGTCATATACTGGTTGTAGAGCATTGCCTCGTAGTACCTGTCGATAGCACCGAAGAAGTCCTTGTTGGCTAGTTCGCCGCGGCGTGTCTGTGCAAACGGATTCCACTTGCGGCGTGCACCGGTGTTTTCGGTTTTTCCGACTATCTCATCAGGAACACCTCCGCGTACTCCGCCGGGGATTGTTTCACCGCTTACCGAGCCGTTCATGCCGGTGATGTCCTTAATCTTCAGCCCGACTTTCTCAAAGAATGACGGGTCGCTCATGATGTGCGAGATGTAGTTCTTGCGGCGCGGTATTGGGTCGTAGCCGTTTGCTTCCAGTACACGGTTGGTGTTATTGAGGATGTCGTCGGCATGAGTGCGCCACCAGTCCACTGCCGGCTTCATATAGGTGTCTACATAGTCCTTGCCGTATTTGGCGTTTAGGTCGGCAACATCGACCTTCTTTTCCACGAGGTCAAACATATCCTCGGTCAGGTCTTTTCGTAGCTGCCGAGAGGGGAGGTTATCTAACATCTTGCTTTCTAGTTTCGTTAGTCCATCGCGGCGAGACTTCAGCTCGACTTTCATGGCTGCTTCTTGGCTGTCTTTGAACACGGAGGTAAATTCCTTGGTGGCTGCGGCCGTTGCGGCATCTGGTGCATTCCAATCAATCAGGCGGTCTATGTCTGTGAATGGGCGGTTTTTATTACCCCAGCGCTCAATATCTCCGACGATAGCACCTAGGTTTACTGGTTTACCCTCAACATACGCATGTTGATTGCCGTTCTCGTCGATACCGACATAGCTACCGACACTCTTGCCGTCTTTGTCGACTACCATACCAGTACTGCTGATAGTATGTTTATTGCCGTCAAGCGGGACCAGATCGAATATCGGCTTGCCTTGCTCGTCCACACCTTTTGCTAGAGCAAACTCTGTTAGATCAGGTTTGCGATTAGCTTCCGTACCCTTGACGTGGATTTTTTTGCTAGCGTCAATCCACTCCTGGCTGCCGACGACGCGGTTATATGCTGACTGTACGATGGTTGGATACTGTTTCATACCTCGTATGTCGTGAACGTCATAGCCGGTTTGTTTGCGGATTTCATCGCGAACTAGGCGGCGCTGTGCTGGAGTACCGGCGTTCAGTTTGTCGATAACATTATCAACGGTCGCTTGAGGGTAGGGGTTGATGTCTGCGGCTTGGCTTTGTGACGTAATATCATCGATTCTGTACCCGTCGGCTACATCGGTGGCACTTCGGGCTGCCGCTACCGCCTGTAGGTCTGCTGTATTGTCAGGAGCGACGCGTTCGGTTGTTGTGACGCTGGTGTCCCCGTTAGTGGTGGATGTTAGCTTTGAGCCGTCGCCGAGGTCTAGCTCCTCCTTGACTTTTGGTACAGTACCCTCAACTTCGTATGTTCTCGCCGGCCGGTTTGGACCGTCGAGGCGGGCGTCACTCTCGCGTAGCACCCCCTTAATACCATACTTACCTCGCGTTATATCGTGGCTATCCATATGCTCGGCTGGTCTGATTTCCCAGTCATACTCTGGGCGGGTTGTTTGTAGCTTTTTCAGCTCAATCTCAGCCGCTCGTTCAGTGAATCCGTTGTAGCCTTTTCCAGTTTCTTCGACTTGGATTGGTTTTTCTAGTCCTTCAGCTAATCTCTGTGCTTCACGGCGAGCAATAGCAATGTCTGAATGCGTCGAATATCGCTGTGATGGACTGCCGTCAGCATACTCTTCAACGATTGCGTATTTGCCGCGTGGTGTCTGCTCGATTCGGTAGCGGTAATCTTCAGGAGCTGTGCCAAAAAAGCCTGGTTTCGTTGGCTTGTAAACATCCTCACCATTGACATTTAACGTATTGTTTGGTACACTGCCAGTACGAGTTCCTGATGGATTACTAATAGGACTTGTGCCTGTAGCAGATTCTAGATTGCTACCTGCCCGGGTAACGCCCCGCAAGTCGTCGTCCATCAGGGGCGTACCAAGCTCAGCTTGGGCTTTTTTAATATCTGCCTCAATTCTTTCGGGGCGGATTTTTTGTACACTCTTAAGGCTTAAGCCATCGTTAAATTGACCCATTAGGACTCGACCGCTCGGTGCGTCAGTGTTTGCATAGGTAACATTCTGGAGTCCTGTATCGTTAGGGCTGCGAGTGAGTGTGCTGTTATTGCCATAAATAGACTTTTCCGCTATATTTACATACTCCTCAGGCGTTACCCCTTCCTGAAGAATCCGCTTCTCAACATGTGCATTATGCGCACCTGGATATACTGTTACGTCTCTGTCGGCAACGAAGTCTTGACCAGTTTGCGCTTGGATCGCGTTGTGTTGGTCTAGGGTGTTCTGGCTAACGCGCCCGTAATTAAACGGCTCATCGATAGGATAATTCTCAATGGCTGTCCGCATTCGCTCATTTCGTCCAGCATTCGGTGTGATTTCCGTACGTGGAATATGTAGGTCGCCATCGACATATGCTTGGCGAAGTGCTGTAGCGCCCCGTCCGATAGCTGCACCAGCTCCTGCCATTCCAGCGCCAAAGGCAGCACCGGTCGCCGCTTCTTGCAAAGCATTTTCAGGTTTCCAGTCGGTGCCGGCTCGAAGCGACCCGCCTGCGCCTAGAGCAGCGTTCGTGGCTGCCTCATGAGCAATCAGTTGGGGAACGGTTTTCTCGGCTGCTTGACTGATAATACCTTTCTCTAGTGCACTTTTAGCTAGGGTTGGTGCAATACCCTTGACAACTCCCTTGGCAAGAGATCCTACAGGAGCAACAGAAGAAGCGACATCAACAGCTGTACCAGCTGCACGAAGTATACGGTCTAGAGTTCCTTTATCTTGCATACCTCCAGTTATGCCGTTTATCTCTTGGTCTATGGCGTTGTACCTGCGAGCGTATTCTTCCTCTGAAAGCCTACCTGCTTTATATTCTGCGGTAAGCGCATCAAGCGGACTATGATTAACTAAAGCTTCACCTGAACGATAAACCGTCTTGAATGGTTGTGTTATGCCGCCAACTATATTGCCGCCAATATTAACAATATCCTTGCCAACAGTCTCTACATTAGGACCTTTCTTTGTTGCTCGGTCATCGATTAGGTTGCGTAGTAACTCCGATTCGGCGACGATACGCTCGAACTTCGCACGCTGTTCGGGGTTAGTAAATCCGTACGGGACCTTGGCGTAATCTGTCAAATTTTTGGATATTTGCTCGATAGCCTCACGCTGCCTGCCGGCGTCCATATTATTAAAGTCTTCTAGAAATTGTGTCGGTGTCCTGCCACCGTAATTTATCATGGGCGATTGTCCGTATTCGCCCAGGGCAGCGTCAGCGGTTTTCTGGCGATACTGAACATTCTTTATCTTCTCGATGGTGTTTTTCAGCTGCTCGTCAGAGGTGATGCCTTGCTGTGCTTCATCGAGTAATTTCCGTTCGTTTGTCCAGTTGCCGCGGGTATCATTAAGCAGCGTCGTTAATTCGTCTCGACGCTTTCGGTAGTCCTCAGAGTTTAGGTTGTTGCGGCGTACCGTCTCATTCAGCTGTTGCATCTGCGGTGATTGCTGTGCTGGCTGCTGAAAAGGGGAGGGTTGCTGTGGGTGTGGTAATTGTAGCTGCGACTGATTGTTTATCGAGAAGTTTGGCTGCTTGTCTTGCTGCTGTACTTTCGACTGGTTTTGTTCGATGTACTTTTTGGCGTTCTCGTCGCCCAGTGCGGCATACTTTTTGGCTTTCTCTAGCTGCGATTCAATTGTCTCTACGAAGTTTGGCTGAAACATTGGCGTTTTGGGCTTCTCTGGCGAGAAGTTTTGCTGCTGCTCCTGCTGGCGCGGCTGCTGAATAGTAGACAGGCGTGTTGCATCAAACCCCTGAAACTGCTTTGGCTGGCTTAGCGGATTATCGTTGTGCTGCTGGATTGGCTCGCGGTGGTTTTGCTGTTCGCGGCGTTTTTCTTCTTCGTCGTCTCTCCATCCGAAGAAGCTGCGTATCATTTTTCCAAAGTCAAACATTGGTATTTAGCTCCTTTCGGCTATTAGAATTGGACGTCGTCTGCGGAACGCCGTGGACGCATAAAGTAGCTGTCGTCATCGTCAGAGCGTCGGCCAAGAACTGATTCTGTTGCTTGTCCTGCACTCAGGCTAGGCGAGTTAATATTCGAGCTATCTACTGTGCCTTGAGTGATATTCTTCGCCTGGTATGCCGGAACACTTGCCAGTGACGCTTGCGGAGCAGTGATATTTTGGTAGGTCTGTACGATTTGACCTAGCCGTCCGTTGATAGCTCTATCGACGTCCTGAATTTGGGCTGTCGATATTGCACCCGCTTGAGCGAGGGCTTGGGCGCGCTGGTTATCGTTCATGTTCATCTTGTTGAGGATTTCGTTGCGCTGCTCGTTGAAGGTATCGTGGATTTCTTGGTACTTGCTCTGGCGGAAGTCATTCAGCTTGCGTACTTCGTCTTCCAGCTTCCTCTGTACTTGTTGACGGTTGACTTCAATGTCGGTCTTCTGCTCGTTCAGGTCGTCTAACATCTTGCCTTGTTCGCTGTTTTGCAGGTCAGCCACGCCAACGCCCAGCATGCCGATTGCGCTTGAGTTGCCGCCGCCCAGCATGCCGATGTTGTTTGATTCGCCCTGCAGAGTATTGCGGACCATCTCGCCCAGTGACTGCTTGCCGCGTGCATAGCTTTTTTCTAGTTTCTGGTCTTGACGGTCGAGGTTCTGGAAGGCGCTGTCGCGTTCGCCCTTCAATGAGTTGATGGATGTATCTACCTGCCTGTCAACAGCCGCTCGTGCTGCGTTGCGTCGCGGGTCGATAGAGCCGAGCATATCGTTGTAATATCGGTTATTCTGTGCCCACTGCTTGTCGATGGCTTGTCGCTGTACTGCTGACATACCACCTCCGCCGCCTCCGCCGCCTCTGCTATAGTCGCCCCAGCCGCCTCCGCCATGCTGCTGAGACTGTTTTTGGCGGTTGTCATTCCAGGATTGGTACTGTCGATGCAGACCGTCTACATACTGCTGAACCTTGCCGGCTTGTCCTTTGTCGTAACTGATCATTCTTGTGTCGGCGCCGTTGTTATTGACTTTATTCCAGTCAATCCTGCCGTCGTTGCCAGTGTAGGCGAGCGTGTACGGATCGTGTACCGCCAGCCACCCGCGGAAGTCTGGGTTTCCTTGATATTCTGCCATAAAAATAGCCCTTTCTTGCGCTTCGCAAAAGGGCTGTTGTTTCGCTTGGACTGTCCAGTTGCGA
>JABCOL020000028.1 GCA_013333625.2 Candidatus Saccharimonadota bacterium
GAGAGTTTGAGCCGCCGTTATTGACTGCGCCGTTTTAGCGCCTTCTGCTGACGCAACCGCATTGGCAGCAGCTGTTTGAGCATCAGTTTCTTTCTTTTTAGCAGCATTAATTGCCGACTTCAAATTATTGACAGCTGTGTTAACTTCTGCCGGCGTTGGATTAGCCGCAGCATAAACATTTTTGGCATGTTGCAGGGCAGTTTTAACCGCTGAATCGTTCTTGATATAAACTGGCTCTTTGTCAGCATCCGCTATAGCTTCGGCTAGCGCTGTCTTATCGGTTTTGAGGTTATCAAGAGCTGATTGCAATTTGGTTTTGGCTTCAGTGAGCTGCGCCACGGTCGACTCTTGGTCGTTATTGACCGCTTTAGCGGCAGCAATCGCGGTATTCAAAGCAGCAACAGTCTCGGCCGCTAGACCATCCGTCGGCGTATTCTTCGCCTTGTCAATCAATTTCGATAAGGCTGTCCGCGCATCGGTAATTTCCTGTTTGACGGCGTTGAGCTCATCTTGCATCGATGATTTCTTGTCTGTGTCCTGAACGTGCGCTAAAAGTGCCTCTGCAGCGCGAATATCAGCAGGCGACTTACTGTTTTTTGCCTTATCAACCGCTGTCCGTGCGGCCGCTTGAGCTGCCGTTTCTTTAGCTATTGCGGCGTCAAGCGCTTGCTTGAGGTCGTTTGTCGCTTGGCTAATTTCGGCAGGTGTCGGATTTTGTTTAGCAACAACGTTTTTCGCAGCTGACAGCGCACTGGCTACCGCCGCATCTGCTTTGATATAATCTGCAGAGTTATTCGCGCGATCTATTTGCGCTTGGAGCTGAGCTTTATCAGCTTTTGGCAGCGTTGCAGACACTGTTAGCTGCCCATTGAATTGGGCGGTAGCAGCGCCAACTGTAACATTCTTAGTCCAAGTTGCCGACAACTCATGAGTATTATTATCATAAATTGGCGAGACAATTTTGACACGACCAGCCTCATCATTAGCCAAATCAGCGCTGTTGGTTATAGCAACAGCCGTACCCGATATATCTTTGAGCGGCGATGCAAACGGCGTTGTACTCGTACTCATACGGACACGCTGATTAGAAACGTCAAGCTTAGTTAATTTAGTTAAGCGGCCCGCAAACGACATATCGCTAATATTACTGCGGTCTGCTTGCAGTGACGTTAATTGCGTCATCGCGCCAATACTATTCAGATCGTTATCGGTTAACGAGGTTGACGATACTTGGAGAGTCGTTACTCTAGTAAGTTGCTTTAGAACTTCGCTATGCACTAGCTGTGGTGTACCATTATCAGCACCAGACAGCTGCAATGTCGTCAAGGTGCCCGCACTCTTGGCAAAATCAGAAATATCAAACGCTGTCGATTTACTATCGACACTTACTTGTGTCAAATGCGTCAGATTAGCTAGCGGCTTGGTCGAAGTGATCGGATTACCAGACGCTAAAAGTACGCTTAAGTTAGCCAAATGTGCCAACGGTTCGATCGACGCGACTTTATTATTTGTCATTGTTAACTTGGTTAATTTTGTTAACGATGACAAAGGCGTCAAATCAGCAACTTCGTTATTGTCGATCTTCAGCTCTTGCAAATTAGTTGCCTTCTCGAGGCCTGTTAGATTTTTAACTTTAGCACCGCCGTCTACGGTAAGTTGCGTCAATTGAGCTAGCTCGTCCACTGTAATATCCTGGGTGCTCGGACGATTGCTGTCAAGCGTTTTATTGATATCCGCCTTGAGGCCGGCATCAGGAATATTGACAGTTACTGGAGGTGTCGGCGGAGTCTGCCCGCCCGTCGCATCCATCAGCACATTAACCAGAGCACCAGCATTTACCGGTACGCCAGCTTTAACAGTTTTGCCTGTTGGGTCAATCGCTTGCGCTACGTCGCTAGATAACGGTTTACCTTTATTGATAGCTGGGCTACCTGGTTTGAGATTATAATTGCTCTTTTTGTAGTCGTTATTATTTGCTGCTTCTTTCACGAAATACGGATTATTTGCTCGCGAGCCAAAAGTATCAAGCGAATGCGCATCGCGGCCGTCAATCGAGCTCGATAATTTTGGATTATTCGCGATATCAGAAGCTCTGCTTATAACTGTATCGGTCTTTGAAGGAATCTGTTTAAAATCCCACACCGACAAATTTATATCGTCTGACTCGTTACGATAATATACGTTATGATCAAACCCTTTGAGCATATCGTTGGCATCGACATACGGTCTATTTTGATCATTCTGAGATCCTTCAACACGCAGTGAATATGCGCGCTGATAATTACTGCCAGAAAGATCCTCTGTTCGAGCTAACGGCCGCGAAGATATAATGTTGTTATACAATTCAACGCCCGAAGTATTCCAATCTAGGCCCAGCCCCTGCGACCAGCTTTCGTTAGCTACACAGGACCCGCCTTTCCAATAATTACACCCGTCAATACGACTATCTTCAAATATGTATATTGGCCGATAAGTGCGAGATATGGTATTGTTATACACCTTAACATCATCGCTACCGGCTACACGAATACCCGTACCGGAGCTTTCGATTATATTAGAAGCAATTATACCATTACCAGAAACCTCATACATGATAGCAAGCGGAGAATTAGTAAAGAAGTTGCCAACGATTTTCGTTTCTACGCAACCTTCATCGCACCAAAAGCCAATCATACCTTCGCTATTGGCGTTGGCAGCAGTAGAATACGCTTTAGTGTCGCGAGAATAATCAACAATATTATTGCGGAATGTGAAATTTCGCGTATGCGTAACTTTGATATCGGCCATCGTACAATAAGCTCCGCAGCCAATCGTCAAGAAACCTTCCGCGTTGTTGCCATATAATTCACCGTTAGTAAATACTGTGTTGTGAGATTTGTTAGCCCCAACTCCCGAGCCGCCATTATCTATCGCCTTTACGCCGCGCGCCGTCGACGATTCTGCTTTGTTAAAGAACAGGCCTTGGCTTGCACTTTGGGTGACAATCATATCCTGAACCAACGAGCCAGTTCCGTTGATACTTACTGCGGTTGGACCCGAATAAACTCCTCTGTCAGCGGCAGGATCGTAAGGATCCTTAAAACCCCAAACCTGAACAGGCGAATACTGAGCAACGTTAATGCCTTTCACGGAAACGTTTTTGCCAGTACTAGTGAAAGCTCGCGCCCGCTCTGATATCTCGGTTACACCGCTAGCTGGATTCTTGCCAATATAATAAGATATCGCATCTTGCTGGCCAATATTATAGCCGTCTGCATTATTGTTAGGAGTTTTGAGCGTAGTAGGAGTGTTGTCTTCGACATAAAAAGTATTACTACCAGGCGTTACTTCTGCTTTGGTTTTAACCTGCTTTAGCGGCTCATCGTTAATGAAAACCTGTTCTGGGTAGGCCGCGACATCTTCAACGCTTGGATTGGCATTTGTGGTACAAACATGACAGAAGTTGTGATAATTCCCAGTTGTTTTCCATATGCCATTTTCACTAGTCCACGAATTTACGACATCGCTACCCTTTAGCCAAACTTCTGCCCCCGGCGCCGCTTGAATAGTCACATTATCGCCAGAGATGAAAAAATGCGGTTCACGATAAATACCCGACTTCGCGACTACTGTGCCGCCAATACCAACTGAGTCGAGAGCTTTCCTAAATGTAGCGTACGGCGAACCCTCGGAACCATTACCTGAGGTGTCGTTGCCATTCGGCGCTACCCACGCGACATTACTCGTTGGGACGGTGTAATTGGTTTTAATAAAAGAGTACTTTTTGTTAAGCTGCGACGCCTGAGCTCGCGGCAAATTCATCAGCACCAAACTTAATGCCGCAATGAATACGGTTATTCCAACGCCAATACGGCGATATTTATATTTGATATTTTTCCTGTGTATTTTCATACTCCTACCTCACTTGGGTTATATACCTGACATAGTAACATAAGCAAATCGAGCCAGTCAACAAATAATCTGTACGTCGTAATGATTTTACGCTATAATATCAGCAATGGGGGCGTAGCTCAGGGGTTAGAGCAGCGGGCTCATAACCTGTTGGTCGTTGGTTCGATCCCAACCGCCCCCACCACCATAATCAACCACAGAAATCAAAAAACCTCCCTTAGGGTAATCAGGGAGGTAATTTTGTGCACCTGTTTGTTTACATATCTAGCGTAGCAAACTTACCACCTAAACGCAAGCACTTTGCCACCGCAAAAAACCCTCAGCCAACAAGCCGAGGGTTTTAGCAAAAACAGCAAAATTTATTTCTTCTTAGAAACTGTCAGAAAGCCATTGCGCGGATTTTCTTTAACGACGCGATCCTCTGGCAAATCGCACGGCTCGCCTTTTTCGTTTTTCTCTACCTTAGTGAAAAAATAGATAGTTTGCGGTTTACCGCCGCGAAGTGTAACTTCAGTTTTGTGTAGATAATAAGTGACGCCCTTTGAATTCGTGTGCTTGTAAGCCATTGTTTTATACCTCCTATTAGTATTGGTTTACATCTGTTAGCTTATCGTAACCTGCATTGGGTGTCAACACTTTGCACCCCTAGCTGTACCAGTCAAGCAGCTCGATATTTATAGCGCAATAATAGGTGTAATATTACAAGGCTAATCAAACGCAGTACTATAACTACTAAAATCACTACCGCCAAAACTATCGACCAGCCAGCAAAATCAGGCGTCCAAAGCGGCGACGTATATTCGTGGCGGTATAGTTCGGTGTTGGGCAATTCTGGGTCTTTGAGTTTATCAGAGGTGGGATATTTTGATAATTCGTTAACAAAGCATTGAATATAAGCCATCGACCAGCCGCTATATTGCGGATGGCAAACTGCTTCAGCCTGAGCATGAACTCTTGCGTTCTCAGACGACGCCGCTGAAGCTCTCTTGATAGCCGCTTGCGAGTCGCGCTCATACTGATGCTGCAGATAAATCACGCCGCTGCTGGCATTCATATGCGTGGTTGAGTAACGCTGCAAATCTTGCAGACGATTAAATATTTGTGTTTCGTTGCCTGATTTGTCGGCTGTCGCCACAGCACTGCGGCGCTGTATCATGCCAACATTATTAATACGCAAAAAAGTTGCCGCTACAAAACAAACTAGTACAAACAAAATCAATAATTGCCAGGTCTTGACTCGCTCAAGACGCCGAAGATTTCGCCTCGCCGCGCGTTTATCGGCCATTATTCCCGCCCTTCATTACTTAATAGTATACCACGAGCAGCTTGATTGCGTTATAGTAGAAGTATGAATATTTATTTCTCTGGTATTGGCGGCGTCGCTATCGGGCCGCTAGCTGAACTAGCTCATGACGCCGGACATAGCGTACAAGGCTCGGACGCGCACTCGAGCCTAGAAACTAGCGAGTTAATGCAGCGCGGCATTGTCGTCACTAATGACCAGTCTGGCGATTATCTAGAATACTGCCATAAGCAGCGCCGTATCGACTGGCTCGTTTACACCGCCGCCTTGCCCGCTGACCACCCAGAACTAGTGAGAGCGCAAAAATTAGGCATTTACACAGCCAAGCGCGACGAGCTGCTGCGCTACATTATGAGCGAAAAGAATCTCAAGATGATCGCTATTGCTGGCACTCATGGCAAAACAACAACTACCGGTATGATGATTTGGGTGCTGCGCCAACTCGGCGTCCCAATCAGTTATTCAATTGGCACCACTATCAGTTTTGGGCCGAGCGGGCACTACGCGCCGAACAGCGAGTATTTCATATATGAGTGCGATGAATTCGATCGTAACTTTTTGCATTTCAGCCCATACCTTTCGCTGATTACTTCTATTGATTACGATCATCCAGATACGTACCCAACTCAAGCCGCTTATACCAGAGCTTTCCAACAATTTCTCGGGCAAAGCGAACTATCTATTCTCTGGAAGAAGGACACTCTTACTGGTTTAGAACCAGTTAATAAATCTTGGGTGCTCAAAGACGAGGAAGTTAAAAGTTTTCGCATTCCAGGCTGGCATAATCGAGCCAACGCCACGCTGGTTGCCAAAGCCTGCGAGCGGCTAAAGCTGGGTAATCCTGATATCGTAAAGGTTGCCGTCGAGAATTTTCCTGGTACGCAGCGGCGATTTGAACGCTTGGCGCCTGGGCTGTACTCCGATTACGGCCACCATCCAGCCGAAATATATGCTACGCTGCAAATGGCGCACGAAATATCCCGTGAAGTAACTCTTGTTTACCAGCCGCACCAAAATGTCCGCCAGCACGAAATTCAATCAATGTACACAAATGAAGTTTTTCGCTACGCTGACAGCGTATATTGGCTGCCGACATATTTGACGCGCGAGAATCCGGATTTACCGATACTGACGCCCACAGACTTAACCAAAAACCTCACCCGCCCCGAAGTACATATTGCCAGCCTCAACGATGATTTGTGGAAGTCTATCATGCTTGACCGCGAGCTAGGCAAACTAGTCCTCTGTATGGGCGCTGGCACCATCGACGAGTGGTTGCGGCAGCATCTGAAGATTTAGAGTTTCGCCGGCTTAAGCGCCGCAATTTAGCTAATGGTTTTTCAAGTAAACGGCACCGAGCTTTACCGATTATCGCCACTGCCATGCAGCCGGCCGCGCTGCTGGCGGCTGGCTAGCTTTTCGTTATTAAGCCGCGCCACTTCTTCCAAGCTAGACCCGAGCAAATGCGCCGCCGAATTGATATACCACAGCACGTCGCCCAGTTCTTTGATAATTTCTGCGCGATCATCGGCAGTTAGTTTGCCCTGCTTGTCGCGGATTAGTTTTTTGAACTTTTCCATCACCTCGCCCGACTCGCCAGCCAAACCTAGTATTTGCGCCATCAAATCAGCGCTGATATCGCCGTAGGCGTGATCGCTCGTTAGCGTTGAAATGGCTTTTTGCGAATAATCTTGAAAATTCATATTCTCCTCCTGTTTGTATGTATTATAACAGTAATTACTAGCCGCCAGCTATTTGGCGTGAACCTGATTATCCGTTTTCGCGAGAGTTTGGGTTATATCTGTCTAAAAAGTGTAGCTTTCACAAAATTAATCACCTTGCCCTCATTCAGCCAGCGCTGCTCGTATGTCGTCATGATTTTATACTCGTCGTCCAGAGATGATTCGTGCAGGTCGAAGCTCAGTTCTGTAATTTGCCATTTTTCTGCCACTAATTGTTCCAAACTCCAACAGAAAAAGTCGCGGTCGTCATGTTTGAAAAGCAGCTCGCCGCCAGGCTGCAATAGTTGCGCATAACGGCGCAAAAAATACGGATGCGTCAATCGCCGCCCAGCAGCCCGCTTCTTCGGAAACGGGTCAGGAAAAGTCACCCAAATATTTTCTAACGATTTTGGCGGAATTAACTCCCCAATTTGATCAGCCCGAGCACGCACAAAAAATATATTTTTCACGCCCTGTTCTAGCGCGATGTAAGCACCTTTTTGCAAACGGTCAGCCTTAACGTCAATCGCCGCAAACAGCTTATCTGGATAACGCGCTGCCAATTCGACGCTAAACAAACCAGTACCAGCACCAACCTCCAGCCTGGAGACGCTCGGCTGGCGCTGCTGGTAAAAGTCGCGCCATTCGTCAAACTCAAAGCAATTCTCGGCGTTATGAAACTTGGCAAATTTGTATTTTTTGCGCTTGCGGGCGATAACAAAATCGTCAGGATTGAGCAGTTCGCTCACTAGTTTGAAGCCTCTCCGCTTGGTACTGTTCCCGATGAACGTTCATTAAAGACTTGAATTGAACTATCTGATAGTGCCTCAGCGCCAAAACTAGTCGATGCAGCCGTACGCTTAGCGTGTTTATCGTACACATTTTTAAAATCTTTGATAGTTTTTTGATCAATCTCCCCTTGCGCCGAGAAACCTTTTTCAGTTTCTTCGCTAGCGCCAGCTTGCTTCTGCACAGAGCTAAAACCTGGGCGGCTCAAATCGACTTGTGCTGCACCGCTAGTGTTATACATCTCTAAAGCTACCGCTACCATGACGAGCGATATTATAATTACACAGACCAGCATAGCCGCAAAACCGCACCGCTGACAAATATGATCAGCCTGCTTTTTCAGGCGAGCACGAGCGTGAAGTCTAGTCATTACTACCTCCTTGACTACTCAAACCCGTTTTTGACAAATCTAATTTGTCGATTTGTGAGCTATATTGCTTAATTAGCTTTTCGAGTTCGACTACTGCTTTTCGTACATCACCGCGATAATAACGCGCTCGTTCAATATCCATATAAAAGTCTGCTGGCTTATCTTGGCAATCCGTCTGGGCTATATGCGACATTATCTGCTCGTAACGCTGATAAGAGTTGCGAAATTGTCCGATTTGATGGTCAAAATCGACGGTTGTTTTGGTTAAGTCGATGCCGTTGAGTTTATTAAGAGCGATACGACTATTCATCGGCGCCATCAGTTTGGTAGAAATTGCATCATACTCGCGGCCGAGGTTAATGCGCACCAAAGCGTCGTTAGCACGAATACGCTCTAAAACAGCTTTAGTCGTCGTACAATTACTGCGTACCAAATTAAGCTGCCGCTCAGTCAATAGAGTCATAGTTGGACCTTCGGCGCTAACCGTTGGAGCACAAGCGACATAGATTAACGCACACAATATAATAAGGCTTCTTTTCATTACGTATTATTATGGCGAAATATTCCCAGACGGTCAAGTCTACGTGTTAGGCTGCACTGATAATATCAGCTACACCAACCTGACGTTAATTTGCATCTTTAATACTAAAACCAAACTTACTGGCGACAAGTGTAATATCCGGTTTGCCAAACTCGTCTGCTAGCGCCTGAAATTTGGCTTGTTTATCGCTGCCAAATTTTTGCACCAGATTATAATACCACTCAAATGTGCAAAAATATGGCGGCTCTTTGGGCGGTTTGCTTTTGGAGTGGAATTTGTCGGCGTACATTAGCAGCCGCTCCTCGGGTGTGTTAGCGGTATAGTCGGCTAGTGGAATGGACAAGGTTTGGTTAATTACGTCCTGCTTGGTTAAGCCTACGCCAGTATGATGCGAAGCGAACCGCCAAATTTACTCGGGAAGGTCTTCATTTCGCAGAATCTACTCGCCAATCACGCCATGGCGAACGCCGTCGACAAATTTACCGTTTTCCAGAACATCATACGCGCCGATATCATGAAGCATACAGGCAACATGCAGTAAATCGCGGTCGATCTGCGAGTTCGGCTTGGCATCCAAAAGCTGCGCCGCAATTGCGTCGACCACTTGGCAATGAGTATAAATCAACGCAAAATCAGCATCAGTTTTGGCGTATTTTTTGTGCAAGTTTTTGACTTGAGCTTCGGTTGGTAGTTTCATCTTATTCATATTTATTCTATCTACGTTTGACACGAAGATCCTTTTAAATCCTCACATCGCCGTCTAAACTAACATAATTCTTAGCGCCGCTGCGATACATGGCGGAAGGCTTATTTTTGGCGTCAAACTCATATTTCATCAGTTCGCCAAAATAGCTAAAATGATTACCCTTCGCAATTTTTAAGTTGGCGTCATCGACTATTTCCAGCTCCTCAGCCATATTGAACGGTTGCCAATCATTAGACCATAAACCCCTCAATCCTTTTTCCGTATCAACAACTTCGTACACGCCGTAATCGTTAACGAACCGCGCTTCAAACTTTCGACGTTTTTTATCAGAAACGTCACCAAATTGATCAATAATTCCTAATATCGAATTTGCAACTATTCCTGGCGCTGTATCATACGCGTTCGCCAACACCGAAACAGTTATTCCGTCGTCTATCCGCGACCAGGTGCGGCCGACAAATCCTGGATAACCGCCGCTATGACCGACGAGCCGCTTGCTGTCCTTGGTCTTGGTGACATCGACGCCCAAACCGTAACTTCCTGCGTTTACTTCGTCGGCAACTTGCCATGATGGACGCTGCATTTCCCTTTTAGAAGCATCGCTCAATAGTTTACCTGAGCCAACTTGCAGAGCAGCAAGGAATTTTACTAAGTCATGTGCTGTTGAGCAAAATCCTGTGGCTGGCTGCAATACGCCAGTTGTGATGTGCTGAAACGGACGGCGCTGCTGGCGTAAATCAAACCTACTGTAGCCAGTAGTCATACAAAGTTCTGGCGAATATTCCGTGGTGGTTTGGGCTAAGCCGAGTGGCACGATGATGTTTTCCGCCACAACATCAGCGTACGGTTTACTGCTGGCTCGTTCAATTACCAAACCGAGCAAACCAAATCCAAAATTGGAATACTTGAATTCGGAATTTGGTTCGAATACTAGCTCCGATTGCATGATTTGCTTCCTGAACTCGTCTTCATCCGGAAATTCTCCTTGGAACTGCCAAAAACCTGACGCCTGGCCGTCGCGAATCACGCCCGCCGAGTGGCTCAACAATTGACGCAAGGTTACGTCGCGCCAACGCTGGTCGCTGTGCTGCGCCAGCCACGGTAGATGTGTCGTAACTAAGTCATCAATGCGCAACTTGCCGCGCTCCTGCAGCTGCATCACGGCCGTGGCAGTAAATGTTTTTGATTGCGAAGCAACGTGAAAAAGGTGGCCAGTTGTTAATTTTTCGTTATTTTCTATATTTGCCAGACCGTAGGCTTTATTAAAAACCACCTCGCCGTCTTTGGCTATCGCCACCGTAAATCCTGGCCAGCGCGCCCATTGACTGCGCAGTGTTAGCCATGAGTCAATGAATTTCAGCGTTCGTTTGGGAATTGATTTCATAGCCTACTTGTACCTCCTAAAATATTACGCTTCTTGCGGCCACCATTTCAGCACAAAATCCCGGTAGCCTGGCGCAATTTTGTCAGTAGCTTCGACTTCTGTTCGCGTCAGCCAAACTATACGTTCCTCGCCGCCATCACACGCCCGGTCTGGCAGTTCAACGTTACTGTCAACTGTAGCC
>JABCOL020000029.1 GCA_013333625.2 Candidatus Saccharimonadota bacterium
GATAAGCATCGTTCTTATCGCCATCATCTTCAGACTTCCAGAAGCGGCGGCGACTGCGGCGAACATACCAGTTGGACGCGTCATCAAGGAATGGCAAAATCGGGCTCAGCGCATCAGGGATATTGTAGGTATCCATGTGACGCTCGACTTCTGCCACCAGCTCATGCAAGCGACTGATAATCCAGATATCGAGAGGGTTAGATAATTTATCAATATCGACGCTAATCTGGAATGAGTTCTCAGTTCCAGTGCGAGACAAGGATTCGGGAGTATCGGAGTGAACCGTATTGGTGATACGGTGAACGAGAAATGCATCCGAAGACGCCGTATCGTACGGAAATGTGAACTCGTCAACTTCTGCATACATGGTGAAGAAATCATACATATTCCAAATCATACTCAGCTTGCGCGCCACGTCACCAACGTCTTTGTCGTGCAAGGCAAAGTCTTCACCGTTCAGCAGCGGGCTACTCAGCAATAGGAAGCGTAAGGAATCAGCACTGAACTTATCCATCAACTCGTTCGGGTCGGTGAAGTTACCCAGGGATTTACTCATCTTGCGGCCGTCATTGCCCGCCACCACACCGGTGGTGATGACGTTACTGTAGGCGTTTTTATGCTGCTCACCCGCCTCGCCAAAGGCACCGATTTCGGCCAAAGCAGTGTTGACGGCATGCACATAGTAGAACCACGCCCGCACCTGGCCGATGTACTCAACGATGAAGTCCGCCGGATAATTCTGCTCAAACTTGGCCTGGTTTTCAAACGGATAATGCAGTTGTGCAAACGGCATACTGCCGCTCTCAAACCAGCAGTCGAGCACCTTATCGATGCGGGTAAATGTCTCACCGTCAATTTCAAAGGTGATGTCATCCACCCACGGACGATGATAATCATCCAGCTCCACGCCGCTGAGCTCCTTCAGCTCCGCATACGACCCGACCACTTTGACCGTACCCCGGTCGCCCTTCCACACCGGCATGGCCGTCGCCCAGAAGCGGTCGCGGCTGAGATTCCAATCTGGTGCTTGCTCGATATTCTTGGCAAAGCGGCCGTGCTTGAGATGAGCCGGGAACCAATTGATATGCTCGTTTTGCTCTAGCATCAGCGGCTTCTGGCCCTGAATGTCGAAGAACCAGCTTGGGATGGCCCGGTACATGATGCGCTGTTTGCTTCTCGGATTGAACGGATATTCGTGACGAATGTACTCAATCTTCCACACCACACCCTTTTCTTTCAGGTCTTTGGCGATGAATTTATTATTTTCCCATACCTCCAGGCCTTTGTAATTGGTGTCAGTGTAGTAGCCGTTATCATCAATCACATGGAAGGGCGCGATGCCATTGGCTTTACCAAGTTCAAAGTCATCCTCACCATAGGCCGGCGCGATATGCACAATACCCGTACCCGACTCGTGCGAAACGAAATCCGCCGCGTAAATAGTGTGAATTTTATCATTCTGCGGCCAGGTCGAGCCGGTGTCGAGCGGCTGGTATTTCTTACCCACTAGCTCGCTACCCGGAAACTTCCGCAGTACGTCGTACTCAAGCGGCTGGTGCTTGTCGTCTTGCAAAGTGCGTTCCAGCGCCTCCTCGGCGATGATTAATTTCTCACCATCGACCAGCACTTCGCAGTACGTCATCTCGGGATTGACGGCCAGCATCAGGTTGGCCGGCAGCGTCCACGGTGTGGTCGTCCAGGCGAGGACATTGACATCATCACCTTCGATATCATCAACCACTTCACCACTAATCAACTTCTTGACTCGCTTTTCGATTTCGTCGCACGCCAATTTTGCCAGCTCTCGATTTTCGGCATGAGGGTCCTCAATCTTCCACCAAACAACGTTATCACCCTTTAGCCAATCAGGTGTTTGGCTGCGATTAGCGATATTGACAACTAGGTCGTAATCACGCAGCATATCCTTCGTCAATTGTGTCCGTTGGCTAGCTCCAACTTCGATACCTTTCTCTCGCATTAAGTCAATAACTGCCAGCGGATCAAGATTCTTAGCAACGAGATGAGCATCAAAATCCGCAACTGTCGGTATCTTAGCGGTAGGATACTTCTCTGCGTTAACGCCAGCCGAATCGGCATTCTGAGTCTTGGTGAAGTGATTATAAAAAGCCTGCGCCATCTGTGAACGGACAACATTTGCATTGCACACAAACAAGACTTTTGAGTGCTCATTTAATACTATTTTGTGGCTCGTTTTACTATCTTTTAGCTTAAACTTCACATACACACTCGGATCAGTCACCGTCTGGTAAGCGTCGTTATCCATCGTCACTTCGGCCTTGCTGACAGGGGTGGCAAACTTGGTGTCGTACATCAGCACCTTTTCGCCTTCGTAAATCTTGCCCGCTTCGTAGAGCTGCTTAAATGCCCACCAGACCGACTCCATAAAGTCCTTGTCCATGGTGCGATAGGCGCCCGCAAAGTCCACCCAGCGACCGATGCGGTCGATCACACCCTGCCACGTCTCGCTATTCGCCACCATACTTTCGCGCGCCTTGGTGATGTATGTTTCCAGGCTGATGGTTGGCAGCGGCTGACCGTCTTTATCCAGCGGCGCTGGCTGGTCACTACTCGTCACAATCTGCCGCCGATCCACGATATTCAGCTGCTTTTCGACGAAATTCTCTGCCGGCAGGCCATGACAGTCCCAGCCCCAGCGGCGCTCCACACGCTTGCCTTTCATCGTCCAGTAGCGCGGCACCGCATCCTTAACGATTGAACTCAGTAACGTACCATGATGCGGTACGCCAGTAATAAACGGCGGCCCGTCATAAAAGACGTAGGCATTATCCGCCGGCCGCTGCGCCACTGACTTTTCAAACGTCTGATCATCCTTCCAGCGCTGCACCCAGTCCTTCTCATATTCTGCTGCGCGGCGGCGTGTTCCGTGTTTGAATTTCATTAAGCTTCCTCCTTTTTTATAAACATTGATTTCTGTCCAGCAACAATGGCTGCCGTATCAACTATAATCATGAAAAATAATACTATTCCGCTAACTATTTTCAATAGCCAGCCTATGATACTAGTAATACTAATTGATATAAACCATAAAATAACGAGATATGTTACAAAACCTAAAACTATTGACATAAACAACATCGCAAACAGACCTCCAGGATCCAGTTCTCTATCAGCCTGCTCTTTCAAAACCTTAGTCTCTTTCATTAGTACATTTTCAATATTTTTCTTAGATTCTTTGTTATTTCTACTTAGACTCGCTGAAATTACACACAGTTTTTCTATTCTTTCTAGCCTCTTATTTCTCATATCGAAAAACCCTATGGATTTTAGCGCCGAAAGAATTGACACTAGAACTCCTATGATTGCAGGTAATCTCTCTAATAACTCATTCATAAGCACTCCTCGTCTCTGACAAAATAAAATCACCTCTCTTGACCTCGAGAATCCGCTGGAGGTGTTTCAAACGGACGGTACCATCTCGATTCCAAAAGAAGTGATTCTTTTAGCTCTTTCTTATGCTATTTACGCAAGCTCACGGCAGGGTCTAATCTCAGCTTATAAAACCGATTTCTTCCCGCAGGCTTCGCGGTCGATAGCCGCTCATCTCGCCGCGCCGCCACAACAGCCAGCACACGCGAAAACGCCCTACCCACATTCTACTACATAAAATTAAAATACGCTATATCTAGCGTAGGTACACCAGATATAGCGTTATCTCGAGCCAATCCAAACTAAATCATTTTACTTCCAAACCGCCCAAAACGCACTCGCCGCGCAGATAGATTGTCTTTTTGGCGGAAGATTTGGATACTGTTTTATCCTCGCTGCCGCCCAAAATGCCGTGAACTTCGTTTTTAACGATCACGTCGTCAGGCATATTGATGTTGACACCGCCGCAAAACGTAAAGACGTCGATGACCGTGCCGTCCTTAATTTTCGCTTGACGCAAATCCAACTCCACGCCGCCAAATATTGCCGTTACCGAACCGCCAGTATAATCGCCTTTCACCCGCGACTCTTCACCGTAAAAAATTGCAATTTTTTCATTACCACTAACATCAGCAGGCGATTTTTTAGACCGCTTGCGGCCACCTGAGCCGACACCTACCATCAAGCCGATAGCAATCAACATCACTGGCCAAAATATTTTCCAAACGCTAATATTAATTACACCGTAAGCGCCCAAGCCAATGGACACGCCAATAGTCATTAGCAGTAATCCCCACACCCGCAGCGAGGCCCTGCGAGAACTGAATATCGTCATCAGACCAGCCAAAATCAGACCGGCTGCCCAAACCGTTCCCCAAAACACGTGCCAGCTATCAAACTTAATAATCTCGAGATTCCTTAGCAGCAGAACCCCGCCGAGCGCCGCAATAGTAACGCCAAAGAACGCTCTAACAAGAAAATTTTTCTTCATACTACCATTATGGCATATCAATCGCAGCTAGTAAATTATCGCTTCCGGCGCTTTTTCACTAAGACAATCACCCGCCAAACCGCCGCAATAGCTACAGCAATCGCTCCAACGATAATCGCCCAAGCACCAGGTGCCGGCCAGAAAAATAGCTCTATTGACTCAACCTTTTTCGTCGTTAAATCAGCCGAATTTTTACTAACACCCCATTCGCCGGCCTTTTTATTATAAGCAATTGAAAGCTCGGCACGGTACTTGCCGCCCCAGAACGGCTGTAAATTACTCTCGTAGCGGAACTGGCGGACTTGCTCGGCAATTGCCGCATACTCGCCGCCATTTTGATAAACAACATTACCCAGCATATCCCTGACCACTAACTTGACATCAACATCAGCTGAAACGTTGCCAGAATTTTTAATAGCAACATTATACAGCTGCTTGCCGTTATTATCGACGGCGAATTTATCAACTGTCACGTCGCGGTGAATATTACCAGGAATAGTAACCGCCATACGCACCGCTTGGCGCGTTTGCAACTGAATGCCGCCCTTTTTAGCAGCGGCCGGATCGGCTTTACGCTGGATTACCAAACAGGCATTGTGTTCGCCAACATCAGCCTTATCAGGCGCGGTGACTATGAAATCAACGTTCGTCGATGCACCAGGCGCCAAAGCCACCTCGCTTTTCGCTAGTTTTACCCAATTGCCAGCATCTTTCTTTGCTTCGACTTGCTGCTTGCATGTCATATCTCCAGTCGCTGTAACTGTGCCATCGACGGCATACACTTCGATATTCGCCTGTTCAGTCAAACCGTTAGTAATCGTTAGCTGATCAGATTTGCTAGCACCGCGATTCAATTGATAAATAAAAATCGACTGCGTCCGCGGGTTGTTCGGATCAGGATTCGCCGGGCGGCTGCCAATTCCTGCTGCCAGAACCGACGACGGCCATAAAACACCTGCCGCAACCGCCATTACCGCTAGCCTGCGCCAGCATGAAGCTATACCCCGTATTCTCCTCATTAAAATCATATGATTTATTATAGCAAGCCAAGACGCTCATGGCTATACCAACACCCGTTGATACTTCCAAAAACTAAATAATCCGCGTAAATGAAAATCAGACGCCCGAAAGAGCGCCCAATTTTCATTGATATAACTGCGCCGGACCTTAAATAGCGGCCACAGTTTGAGTCATCGGCAAAGTATAGGTACCTGCTGCTTGGCCAGCTGGAATAGCCTGGCTCAAACCGACACCCGTCACATAACCGCGCCAAACATCGTCGGAACCAGCCGCCGCGCTAATCAGCGTTACTGGAGAAGTGCCGGAAAATGCTGCTTGCGAACCCAGTGTAATACCCGTGGAAGCACCGATCATTGATGTCAGCGTTCCGGCAGCTGGATTAACCGTCAACTGTCCAGTCGTAGCATTACCGTTGTATTGATATGTATTGCTACCGCTCGTCCACTTTCCCGTACCAGGAGTTGTGGCATTCAATGTTAGCGTCCAGCCATTATTAGCACCGCCAGGGTTATCGACAGCGATGCGCTTATCATTAGCGCCAAATGTACCAGTCGTCGTCTGGGCAGAAGTCGACGCCGTAGTCGCGTTCATGGCAAATGTTGGGTTTGTTACTACACTATCGCCAGTATCGCGAATGTCGGTACTAAGCACGCCTGCGTTAATCGTCTGGCTCAATTCTGACGTCGCCGTAGTCGCCGCATACACCGCCGTACCCGCCAAACCGACTACGCCAGCTACACCGACTGCCAAAGCTACGTTTGTTATTAGTTTTTTCATATCGTATCCTTTCTTTTACGTTATTTTCGTTGCTTCGTTGTTCATTATAGTGCTACTACCTACCCTCCTTCGCACCTCCGAACATCCGCTAATTTCCTACGGTTCATGACTGCCTCCTCGTCTGTTACGTATCAGCAGTATGAACGCGATAATAATCATTCCCAGCGCCGCTATCACCATAAACCACATGTTTGCGCCAGTATTAGCCAAATCTTTACCAGATTTTATACCTGTAGCGGCTGCCGAAACAGCTGGAATCGCTGGTGATGATGGAATTACTGGCGGCGTCGACGGCAAGATTCGCGGCGGAATAGTGATTGTAAAAGGTACCGCGTGATTAATTTGCAAAGCCGAGCCGTAAGCCCGTGTCGAGGAAGTAATCTCGCCAAGGTAAGTTTTGCCGCGTTCTATCACCAGCGTCGTATCGCCAGGATGTGTATTCGGCCAATTAGATAGATCAAGCACCCAAGCATTGCCATTAACCGTCAATTCCGGATCAACTCCCAGGACAAACACTCTGCCGGCAAATTCAATCGCCAGCTGATGCGCGCCAGTCACCGGATCAATAACCGTATGTACCGCATCATACACGCCATAAATCACTGGGTAGCCGTTATCTTTAATTACCGAATGGTCGTATTTTGGAGCGAAAACGTCGCACTCCACATCATTCACTTGACCAACTGCTCTGCTGTAAACTGTATGAGAGCAGTCTATTTCACGAATTACCTGCGAAAAAGTCGAATCTGCTGAAGTTGTCGCCAGAGCAGCTTTACTATTAAAAACTACGCCAATTATTGCTGTTAAAAATACGACGGCTACCGCACCAGTTCTCATTATATTTTTCATCCTCATCATTGCGCCACCACCGTTACTGTTACTGGCAATGTATACGTGCCTGGTTTCTGATACGCCGGGATAGTCTGCTTCAAGGAAATATTCTGCAATTTAAACAGACAGGTCAAACCACTGCTGCTTGAGGCGGTCGCTAGCGTAATCGCGTTAGCCGACGCCGTGCCAGCTACAAACGCACCGCCCGTGCCATACGACAAACCAGCCGTCGTACAGGCCTGCCCCAGCGGCGTCGAACCAGACGCTGTAAAGGCGCTTGATGATAAGTCAACCGATAACTGTCCTTGGTCTACATTAGTACTATTAAACGCATAATTCGCTGTGCTGCCAGTCTGTGTCCATTTAGCAGTTGGGCCGCCAGTTGCCGCCAATGAAACGCTCCAGCCCGTCGTCGATAAGCTATTTGCCACCTCAAGCTGTTGCGACGAATTATTAGATAATTTCGCAGTCGTGGTACTTGCCGTTCTACTGGTCATTGCCGCCGAAAATACAGTAGTCGGATTAGTTAATGTGGTATCAGCAGCATCTGCAAATCTAATATCCAGCGAACCGTCAGCGGTTTTGAACTCTGGATAGTATGAATACGTATCAATACTCGTCCCCGGCGCTGCCGCCGTATCGGCTGCCAAGCGAACACAATAATTCGTATTACGCTCCAGGCCATTATCAGTCAACGCCAAATCCCACAGACCTGTCTCGCCGGCATTAACATCGCGATTGTTCGTGAACGTCAGCTGTGCAGCGCTACTCGGGCGGACTATTGATTGACGGCTGTAGCCGACACTGGTAGACGGCAGATTAGGATCGTTTGCTGCAGCCGCAATCGCCGTCCCGTTATTCGGACCGGCTGCCGAGTACGCCAAAGTCGAGTTATTGGTCACATCCTGCCAACCCGCTGCCACTGCCTGGCACGTCGCCGCAGTTTTTTTGGCGTATTGAGTGCGAAGCTTCATGGTATTAGCAGGAATGGTGGTGTTTTCTTTGGGAGCATAGACGTGAGTAGGGACGCCGGAATTAATGGTTGAATTGTTACCAAGCTCACCACTTGAATTACTCCCCCAACAATATGCTTTATCATCAGAAGCGATAGCGCAAGTATGCGAACTGCCAGCAGAAATCTGCTTGATAGTCTTTCCGGC
>JABCOL020000030.1 GCA_013333625.2 Candidatus Saccharimonadota bacterium
CGCCCCGCTCTACCCCCGCCCCCTCCCTCACCGCCAGTGAGTCGAGCCGCAGCGGTAACTACTCTCAGTCATCCACTAACCCCGCCCCTCGGCGGAACCCTACCATTCCAGGTAGCTGTTTCGTCGGGGGCGGGCAACCCCATGGAATATCATGATTTGATACTAATCAGCTGGATTATCAAAATTAACCAAAAGGAGTTTATATGAAATCAGTTTTTGCCGGAGTTTCTGCTATCGCGCTAGCCGTAGCTGGCGCTGCTGGTATTGCTAGCGCTCTAGGAAACGAGCAAGCCAACAATGCGCCGGCTGCTGCTAATCAAGCGCAGCAGCCAGTCTACCGCTGCGAGTCGCTAGGTATCGACCATATCGCTAGCGACAGCTACAAATTTTCTGTCAAGTACGCTGCCTACAACGGCGCTACCTACAAAGGCACTGTCTACCGCGTCTACGACGCCAATGGCAAGGAGGTCTACAACACTGCTGGCGCTAAGTTCAACGGTTTCGAACCTGGCAATTACACCGCCAAGGCTTTCGTCACTGTATCAGTCAATGGCAAAGATGAAACTGTCACCAGCGACGGCTGCACCAAGACTTTTACTATCAAAGCCGCTCAAAACGGCCAAAATAACAAGCCGAACAAACCATCCGAGCCAGCGCCGCAGCCGCAAGAGCCGTCTAAGCCGACCAATCCAAACCAAAATAAGCCAGACGACCAGAAGCCGACACCGCAGCAGCCTTCCAAGCCTGACAATCAAAACAAGCCTAACAATCCGACACCGCAGCAACCATCGACTCCTGCCAAACCAACAGAACCGTCTAAGCCAACGGCACCTACCCAGCCGAGCCAGCCCGACACAAAGCCGAATACACCGAATACACCATCAAAGCCAGCGACTCCAGCTAATCCAGCGCCTACAAACCAGCAGTCCTCGCCAACAGCCGCCGCAAATTCCAACGCCACGCCTGCCGCAACGACCACAGAAACAAATACAGCCAACAGCCCGTCTAATAACGCTAGCGCGCCAAACCAGCTACCAAAAACTGGTATCAGCGAACTAGCCGGCCTAGCTGGTACTGGGTCGCTTGGCTACGCGCTGTATGCCTACATAGTATCGCGCAAAAACCGTTAATCTAGCTTGACCGCTCGCACTTTGCTCTAATAAATAACCCCGCTCTTTCGACCGGGGTTATTTTATTTACTAGTTCAGTGTTCGCCTGACCAATTCGCGGGTAAAGAATTCCAGCGTATCGCCGATAGCCAGCTGCAGTTTCTTCTGTGTCCGCAGGCTCAGGCCGCACATCTCGCCTTCAAACACTTCTTTGGCTTCCTGCTGCTGCCGCTGAACGTTAGCTACCTCTACCTCGGCAAGCTGCTCGCCGCCACGCTTGACGCGCACTAGCAAATTCGGCGCTACTTTGCCGCTGATTACTTCGCCGCCGCAAATCACTTCGTCGCGCATAGTACGAAAGATACCTTTGACTTCTAATACGCCAACTTCCGTCTCGACCACTTCTGGCGACAGCAAAGCTTCCATATTTTTGCGAGCATCGTCTAGCAGTTCGTAAATCACTTTGTAAGTACGCACCCGCACGTGATCGCGGCTCGCCAAGCGCTTGACTGCTGGCGGTATTTCGACATTGAATCCGTAAATAATAGCATCCGAACTATCTGCCAAACGCACGTCGCTCTCGTTGATATTGCCGACACCGCTGCCAATAATTCGCAGGTCAATCGCGCCGCCAGTATCAACCAGCCGCAAGCTATCCATCACCGAGGCTAGCGAACCCTGCACGTCAGCCTTGACGATGACGTCGAATTCTTCACTGTCGTGCTTTTGAGTCATCATTTTCAGCAAATCGGCGCCAGTGACGTTGGTGCTGGCAGCTTGCCTTTCTGCTTCAATTTTAGCCTGCTCTACCTGGGCGCGAGCAATCTTCTCATTCTTCACCACAGTGAAAACATCGCCGAACTGCGGCAATTCCTTGAACCCGGTGACTGTTACTGGCGTTGACGGACCAGCTAATTTTAGCGCTTCGCCACGGAAATTAGCCAGCGTGCGCACCTTGCCGTATGATGTGCCGGCAACTAGAAAATGACTCGGTTTCAGCTGGCCTTGCTCGACTAGCAGATTGACCACCGAACCGCGGCCCTTTTCCATGTGCGCCTCGATGACCAAACCCTCAGCCGGAACGTCAGTATCGGCTTTCAGCTCCTCCATATCAGCCACTAGCAGCACCATATCTAGCAATTTATCGATATTTTCGCCAGTTTTAGCGCTAATCGGCACCATAATCGTGTCGCCGCCCCATTCCTCTGGATTCAGCTGGTATTCGCTGGCTAATTGAGCTTTAACGCGGTCGATATTGGCACCTTCTTTGTCGATTTTGTTGATAGCCACGACGATTTTAGCATTAGCATTGCGAGCAAATTTAATCGCTTCGACCGTTTGCGGCATCACGCCGTCGTCGGCAGCCACCACAATCACCACTACGTCAGTCAAAACCGCGCCGTGCTGGCGCAGCGCCGCAAAAGCCTCGTGCCCTGGCGTATCTAGCAAGGTGATTACGCGATCGCCGCGCTTGGTCTGATAAGCGCTGATATGCTGGGTAATGCCGCCCGCTTCGCTAGCTACGGTTTTCATGCCGAGAATCGTGTCTAGCAGCGTAGTTTTACCGTGATCGACATGTCCCATCACTGCTACAATCGGCGGCCGCAGCGATGCCTTGGCAGACGGCTTGTGCAAATGTTGCACTGGCGCAGAATTAACTTCTTTTCGCTTCAATTGTACGGCAATTTTCAGCTCCTCGACAATAATTTGCGCCGTCTCGAAATCAATCCGCTGATTAATTGTCGCCACGATGCCGTTTTTGAACAATTCACCGACAAGCTGCGTTACTGGCAGATTCAGAGCCTCGGCCAATTCTCCAACGGTAATAGAATCGGCAATCATCAGAACTTTCTCTGGCTGGCTCATATTTCTCCTTTCTACCCGCAGCTTATCGGGACAATTATCCGCTAGATGCGCGGGCTGTTACTTGGTTTTCTTTTTCTTGCCGCCCAAACTCAGACTAATTTTGCGGCCTTCGCGGTCAATGTCGAGAATTACGAATTCTTTGCGCTCGTTCAAGGTGAAGACCTTCTCGGGATCAACATCGTTGCCGCTGCCAAGCTCCGAGATATGCACCAACGCCTCGACAGCCGGGCTAATCTGGACAAAGGCGCCAAACGGCGTAATCCGCGTGACTGTACCTTCAACTTTTTGGCCTTTTTCGAGTTTCTCAACCTCGTCGAGCCACGGATCTTTGGTCAGCTGCTTGACACTCAAGCTCAAACGGTCTTTGTCAATCGAGATAATTTTAGCTTCAACCGACTGGCCGACTTTGACGTAATCATTCGGATTACCAACACGCTCCCAGCTGATTTCTGAAATGTGAATCAACCCTTCGATACCATCAACATTAACAAACGCGCCGAAATCTACTACACCCGTCACTACGCCTTTAACCGTATCGCCAACTTTCAGCGTAGCAAAACGTGCTGCCAAGCCGTCTTTGATAGCCTCTTTCTCGGAGAAAATCAATTTGTTAGTCTTGCGGTCGCAGTCCAAAATACGCACTTTCATCGGCCGGCTGACCAATGCATTCAAGCGGGCGAGAATTTCGTCCTTGTCGGCGCTGCCAACGCGAGGATAATGCTCGGCGCTCAGTTGCGATACCGGCAAGAAGCCGCGTACACCCTCGTACTCGACCAGCAATCCGCCGCGGTTCGCGTCGTACGGCGTAATCTCGACAATTTCAGCAGCATCAAAGTGAGCTTGAATTTCTTCCCAGCCGCGGTCTTTGGCTGCCTTGCGCAAACTCAGCAGGCTGTAGCCGTTATCAAGTTCTGAATCAATCACGCTCGCCGATACTTCGTCGCCGACATTCAATTGGCGGCCGAAACCGACCTCGCGACGCGGTACGTAACCAATTCCTTGCGCGCCCAAATCTACTAATACTTCGTGTTTTCGCACGCTTAAAACGTGCCCAGTCACCATCTCGCCAGCAACTAGCTGTTTCGCATTGTCGCCCGCCAAGAGGTCGTCCATCGTAATCGTGGCCTTTGCCATAAATACGTCATCAGCAGATACCCGAGGTTCGGGTAAACTCTGCCAATTCTCCTTTCTTAAATTTAATATTTCTCGAGCAACACAAAACAATGCGCACTCAGCCACTTACCAGTATACCTTATCCGACCTCTAATGTCTAGATGAGGCGACGCGATTTGACGTAAGCAACCCCCAGCCCCAGCAAGCCGGCGCCAGCTACAACCGCTAGCATATCGTCAACCGGACCAGTCTTTGGCAAGCTGCTGGCTTCATGGCCAGTTTTCGGCAGCTTGTTGTTAATAGCAGCAGACGAACCTGTTGCCGAGTTATTAGAGCCGCTAGAAACGGTGCTAGAAGCGCTAGAATTAGAGCTGGAATTAGAAGCCGGAGTCGAACTATTGAGGCTACCAGTAGAGGCGCTAGACGTGTCCGACGCGCTTTTTTGATCGCTCTGGCTGGCCGCGCCAGCGTTCGACTTCTGTGCTGGATCTGAGCTGTTGTTACTTTTATTCTTGTATTCTTGCTTTTTCAATGTATCAGCAAGCGAGTCTTTTTTCTTCTCGTCTTCCTTAGGCTTATTAGCTTCAGTATTACTCTGGCTATTTGTATCTTTTTTTGGCGCTGGCGCAGTGTTGCTGCTTTGCTCGTTTTGAGTTTTTTGGTCGTTTTTGGCAGTTTCAGATTGAGACGTTTGTGCCGTTTGCTGCGTATCTGTCGAACTCAATTCGCCCGAATGGCGCACCATGTACACGCCACCAACAAACGCCGCTGCTAGCGCCGTCCCCACCAGCACAAAACCAATCACTGAACCTTTCTCGCTACGATGTGCCACTTTACTGTTATCCTCTCATAATTACCTTACTTTTTTATATTATACACCTTTTCTGCAATAATATCAACTATACGCTATACTATCGTCTGTGATACGATAGATTCATGATAGTAACAATCGATACTGGCGGGACAAAGACGCTCGTCACCTCTTTTGCCGATAACGGGCACATGGGCAAACCGCTTAAATTTCCCACTCCCAAGGAGCCAAAAGCTTATGTCGCTGAACTAAAACGCGTAGTCCGCGAACGCTATTCAGACAAAAAAGTCGATGTTATAGTTATCGCTCTACCTGGTATTATCAAGAATGGCACTGCTGTCTGGTGCCAAAACCTCGGCTGGGCAGATTTTCACGCTTCCCGCCTGCTGAGAGACCTGCTGCCAGGTGTGCCGGTACTCATCGAAAACGACGCCAACCTAGCTGGGCTCGCCGAAACGCGGCTTTTGCGAACAATCCCTAACTGCTCGCTCTATGTCACAGTTAGTACTGGTATCGGTACTGGCGTTTGTACTAACGGCTACATTGACCCGGGCATGCGCTACAGCGAAGCCGGCCGCGCGCTCGTCGAATATGGCGGCAAGATCCACTCGTGGGAAAGCTTTGCCTCTGGACGGGCCATTGTCGACGCTTATCACAAATTTGCTCGCGACATCACCAGCAAACGCACCTGGAAGAAAATCGCTGATCGCATTTCGCGCGGTTTTCTAGCCGTCATCCCGATAATTCAGCCTGATATTATCATCATTGGCGGTAGTGTCGGTACTTATTTTGAACGGTACGGCGATTACTTGCGCGATATTTTAACTTCGCATCTGCCGCCGCACATTCCATGTCCAAAGATTATTCAAGCGCGCCATCCCGAGGAAGCGGTTGTCTACGGATGCTATTACTATGGCAAAGATTACTTGGCTCTCGCAAAAAATAAGCGCTGACGCCGCCCGCCAGCCGCATCTCGAGCATCTCACCCTAGTACCGGGTGAGATATTTCGTTGGAATTATACCGTTTGTGCTATTACTTACGACCCTAACGACCCTCATGCCTGCCAACGCTTGCTCCATGAATACGGGCATGCTCTGCTCAATCATTCTGGCTATTCTCGCGATATTGAACTAATCGCTATGGAACGCGCCGCTTGGCAAAAAGCACTAGAAACCGCAGCTAAATTTTCGGTAGCAATTGATAGCGAATTAATTGAAGATGATATTGACACCTACCGCGACTGGCTTCATGCCCGTTCGCAATGCCCGCATTGCCAGTCAACCGGCTTGCAGACCGGCCCGAACAAATATTCCTGCCTGGCCTGCGGCGGTTCTTGGCGCGTCAATCAAGCTAAGCACTGCCAACTGCGGCGTTATCTCAAATAAAATAAAAGCGTCTCTTGGATTGAGATGCTTTTATTTTTGTGGTCGCGGTCAACAGAACTGCGATTAGGCAGCTAACGCCACATCGTCCTGAGTCATCGCTGCTTTTGCTTTGCCGCGCCGGCTGATACGGCCGCCTTTGGCCCCAGCAATTCGCGCAAGCGCCGGGTTAGCTGCAAAACCGCCCGTGTGTCCGTTTTGGCCGCCTTTACGGCCAATTTTTGCGTAAAAGTTTGGGTCTTTGGCTAGATTTTTTTGAGCTGCTTTCTTGCCGCCAACTTTTGTTCCTGCCATATTGTTGTCTCCCGCCCGCTCCGGGCAATATTAAAAGGGCTCGCCTACCTCTGTAAGAGATAAGTAAACCCTCGCTTTATCTCACATATGTTATATGTACTCTTTTATATTAGCACAAACGAGACAAAATGTCAATGGTTACAAATTATGAAATTATGGTATAAAAACCATTGCGTTTATTCGTATGGTGCGATATTATAGATATGCACCTGTTTGAACCTTCAAAACTACGAGGTTCACCACAAATACAATTCTCGTTTTCTGCGAGATCCGAGAATATAAAAATAACGCTCTCGAAAGAGCGTTATTTTATTTGCCAAGCTATCACGACACGCAGCAACAATCCCCGAGCCTGCTCAGTTCAGAAAAAATGCCCTAAGTACTATCGGACAATCTGTAGTTTTGCCGCTAACAGACAGCGGTACTAAACACGTCAGCCAAAAATAAAAACCACCCTTTCGGATGGTTTTTATATAATTCGGCACCGTGCTAGATTCCCACTTGCGCAGTATTATCGCCGCTGAGGAGCTTAACTTCTGTGTTCGGAATGAGAACAGGTGTTTCCTCCTCGCCATGGGCACCGAAGGAGGGGGTTTAAAGCGCTTGGTTCCACATATAATCCGTGGTGGGCCAAACCCCTTCCTTCGATGTCCTTGTTCGGCTAGCTCGTGCCTATAATCGAAAGATTAACGTTGGTGCGAACACCAATTACTAGTCAAGTCTACCTTATCCACGCTATCAATGCAAGCATTAACCTCGTAGACAAGGACATAAAAAGGCAATGGGACTATTAGTATACTTCGGCTCCATACATTACTGCACTTCCACCTTGCACCTATCAAACAGATAGTCTATCTGTGTCCTCATAGGGAAATCTAATCTTGAGGTCAGTTTCGCGCTTAATATGCTTTCAGCGCTTATCTGGTCCGCACATAGCTACCGGACAATGCAGCAGGTGGCCACAATCCGTACACCAG